>CAYSHJ010000853.1:0-5692 GCA_964430385.1 uncultured Planctomycetaceae bacterium | reverse complement strand
CTTTGCGGGTGAGGGGTCGGGGGTGAGGGCATGTCCGGTTGATCTCGACGTTTGCCGCTCGGTGGCCTGGCCCGCCGCCCCGCTGCTCGCCGCAAACGGCTGAAGATCGCGTATGACGTCCGCGAAGTTCTGGTAACGATCGGCTGGGCTTTTGGCGAGCATCATTTGCACGACCGCGTCCAGCGCGACGGGCGCGTCTGCTCGACTGGCTCGCAACGACGGGACCGGTTGGTCGCGGTGGGCCAGCACCTTTTGCATCAGCGTCTCGCCCGGAAACGGCAGCTTCGCGGTCACGAGGTAGTACAAGGTGCAGCCGAGGCTGTAGATGTCCGAGCGGTGATCGGCGTGCTTCGGGTTCAGCGCCTGCTCGGGCGACATGAAATCCGCTGTGCCCATGAGGCGATTGGAATTCGTCAGCGATGCTTGGTTCGCGATTGGGAAGTCGAGCGACTCGACGATCTTAGCCAGGCCGAGGTCGAGGATCTTGACGGTGCCCGTGCTGTCGAGCAGCAGGTTCGACGGCTTGATGTCGCGATGCACGATGCCGGCGGTATGTGCGTGTTCGAGGCCGCGGGCCGCCTGCGTGATGCACCGGACTGCCTTGTCGATCGGCATCGGTCCGTCCTGCTTGACAATCTTGCCGAGGTCGCGGCCGTCGATGAACTGCATGACGAGAAAGTGCGTGCCGGCGTGCTCGTCGGCGTCGAGTGCCGCAACGACGTTGGGATGCTTCAACCGCGCGATCGCCTGGACTTCGCGATGGAACCGATCGAGCGACTCCGGCGAATTGATCGCGTTCGCTGACATTACCTTGAGGGCAACCTCGCGGTTCATAAGCCGGTGCCACGCTTTGAATACGACTCCCATCCCCCCCTGGCCGAGCTTTTCAAGCACGACGTAGTTGCCCAAGGCCAGCTCGCCCGGCTTGCCCTCATAAATGAGCTTGGCCTGGTACGCGGTCAGCTTCTTCTAACGGACCAACTCCTTCGCGAATTGCTTCGCCGCGTCGCCGTCCGTCTTGTCTTGTGGAAACGCGGCCCGCACTGCTCGAAGGTCGTCGAGCGGCATTACGCCGCTGGCGGCAAGGCTACCGACAAACTGGTCGAGGTTGATTGGCATCGCGAGCAACCACTGTCGTCATTCAAAGGTAAGAACCGCACTACGGCCGCAACCGAACGCTCTCCGGGTCGTTCTTCCAGCCGAAGGCCTGGGCAAACTCACTGGGCGTGTAAAGCCGCTGCTGGCCGTCGTCGTGATAGACGACATAAATAACTTGCGACTCGACATCCGGAGATCCACGGTAATGGCCCCGCGCCGAAAGCGTCAAGAATCGCCCGCCGGAGAGACCGACGAGCGTCAATTCCGGTAGATTTCGAACGGCGCTGAAAATTTTGATCTGGTTCCACACGCCGTCTGCAACCCAAAGGCCGTCTGGCGACACCTGCCCCCCCCCGACCACCGTTCGCACCAGCACAGGTTGTGTTGCGTCCCCGTCCCATTCACGCCAGTTCCCTTGGTGGTCGTGAACTGCAATGCCGCGTTCGCCATGAGCTAACATGCTGAAGGGCTGCTCCCACGTTGCTTCGAATTGATGGACGAGCGATGCGTCGCTGACTCGGAAGACGCGAACGCGGCCGTCGGTGCGGCACATCGCGGCAAGAAATCCACCGTCGTTCGTCCAGGCGAGTGACGAGACATTGCCTTCCACTGCGATGCGCTTAAGCTCAGTGTTCTTGGCCGTGTCCCAAATGTTGACCGTCTTCAGGTCTGCGCTGGCCAGGCGAATGCTGTCCGGTGCCCAGGCGATGGCCTCGATTGCGTCATCGTGCTCGCCGACCACGGCGGCTCCCGGACCAGCGGTTGGTGCCCAACGCCGTACGATCTTGTCACGTCCACCCGTCGCGAGCCACTTGCCATCGGGTGACCAGGTCGCACCCCGAGCGGCACGCACCCCACCACCAATTCCCTGTATTTCACGACCACTGCGCGACTCCCGCACGAACTCTCCCTGCTTCGAAGAGGTGAGGACGAATTCACCATTTTGCGACAGGGCTAGCACACGCTCACCTTGCGGAAATACTCCGATCCGTTCGCCAGTCTCTGCGTCCCAGATTCCCCACAGGCCGAACGAGTCATCGCCGGAGGCGAGAGTTCTGGAGTCTGGCGACCAGACCTTGACGGTGTTCGATTCAAAGTGGCCGGTGATGGAATACTCTAAGCCGCCCAAACGTCGGTTCCAAAAAAGCACGCCCTTAAAATCGCTGGAGACCAGGTATTTGTCGTCTGGTGACAACTTGACTCGAACCACCTTGTATGATGGCTCGAAGTCGTGCGTTCGCGTTCCGGTCTCAAGATTCCAATCTTCGACTCCTTGATGTCCCTCGCGATCTGCGGCAAGTGCCAATGATTTTCCATCACCTGCCCAAGCGAAATCGAGAACTCTCCGGTGCTCGGGGGGAAGTGCTTTCAACATCTCGCCTTTCTTCACATCCCAAATCTGGGCGGATCCGTCCGGTGCGCAGACGGCTAACCACGCGTCATTGCGAGACCACGCAGACTGGCACCAGAAATCCTTCCTTTGCGGGATCGTGAGAAACGATTTTTCCTCGCCCCAGCTCCAAACTCGAACCGTACCGTCGTCGCTCCCCGATGCGAACATGCCGCCATCGCTGGTCCATTGTAGCGATAAAACCGAGTCTGAATGGCCCTTGAGGACATTGGTCTGCTCGCCGGTCGCTACGTCCCAAACATGAATGGCATTGTCCGGTGACTTGCCGCCAGACAGTACCACGTCGCCGCGCGGCGACCACGCGACGGTCAAAACGTGGGTTTGTTGCTTGCTGAGGACGGCCCGCTGCCTTCCAGACTGTACGTCCCAAATGATGATCGACGGGTCAACGCCGCCGGAGGCGAGATACGCGCCATCGGGCGACCAAGAGATTGACCACACACCCAACGAATGCCCCAGGCATCGCTTGAGTTCGCGCGTCTGGGCGTCCCAGATGCGGATTACACCATCCCATCCGGCGCCGGCCAGCATCGAGCCATCGGGGCTGAACGACATCGATATCGGCTGCCCCCGCGGCCCAATCGTTTCGATCGACCAGCTTCGGATCCCCGCGATACTCGCCGGACGGGTGACGAGCGCGCTCCGACCGAGCGGCGATCCGCGAAAGAGGGGCGGCGGGGACGAAACGACGTTCAGCGACGACTCCGGCACTATTCTCGCTGTGGGCAAATCGACATCGGGAGGTGGGTCGTTTGCCACTTCCAATGTGGCAGGATTTGAAGTTGCTTGATCTGAAATCGGCGGCTCCGATGTCACTCGACCGCGGCGTGCGACGTATTGCCAAAGACCGACGGTCAGAACGCCGAGCAGGGCAACCATGCAGATCCACGCGAATGCCTTCGATGACCTTTTTCGAATCGCTTCCTCTGACTTGGGTCGCACGAGGCGGCCGACGGCTGGAGTCGCCGCGACGAAGGTGACGGTCGGTGCGAGGCTTGTCGGTACTGGTTTCGGAAAGCTCCCACTTGCACGCGACGAACGATCGGCCGTCGATTCCTCAATTTCGCTGAGCGACACTCCGGGCGACGACGCGGCCGAGTTCGCGTCACGTGGGCCGAGGCAAGGCTGCAACGCCGCGATGACCGCCGTCATGGATTGCGGTCGGTCGTCGGCCCGCTTGGCAACCATCTTCGCAAAGACGGCATCCAGGGCCTCGGAGACCTCCGGCCGCGCGACGCGCAGCGACGGGATCGGACTCTCGCGATGCGCCAGCAGTGTTTCGACAAAGGTCTCGCCGGCATATGGCGGCTTGCCCGTTAGTAGGTAGTACAGCGTGCAGCCGAGGCTGTAGATGTCGGACCGATGGTCGGCCTGTCGAGGGTTTTCGGCCTGCTCCGCCGACATGAAATCCACGGTACCGAGGATGCTGCCGGACTGAGTCAATGGCGCTTCGTCGTCGCCTTGCCCCGTGTTGGCATCATCGAAGCGAGCCAGCCCCAGGTCGAGAACCTTTACCACGCCTTTGCGGTCGAGCATCAGGTTAGACGGCTTGACATCGCGGTGAATCACGCCCGCCCCGTGCGCGAAGGCGAGACCACGAGCGGCCTGTACGATGTACTGCACCGCGACCGGAACGGGAAGCGGCCCACGGCTCGCCACGAGCCGTCCGAGATCGACGCCATCGACGAACTCCGTCACCAGAAAATGCGTTCCCGCCGCTTCGTCGGCATTGAGCGCGGCAATGATGTTCGGATGCGTCAGCCGCGCGGCCGCTTCCACTTCCCGGCGAAACCGTTCCACCGCCGTCACCGACTCGAGGGCGGTAGGCGACATGACCTTGATCGCGACGACCTGTTTCATGCGGCGTTGGATCGCCTTGTAAACGACACCGAGTCCGCCCGTGCCCAATTCATCGAGCAGCAGATAGTTGCCGAGCACGAGCCGGTCGGACTTGCCCTCGCGCAGCGCCTCGGCCTGGAACCGCGTGATCTTCTTCTGTGCCACCAACTCTTGCACGATCGCGTCGGGCGGATCTTCCGATACGCCAGGACTTGCCAGTCTGGTCAAAATCTGAGCGGAGTCAGTGGCTTCAAGTAGTCCTGAGCTGGCTAGAGTTCTGACAAACTGTTCGAGCGATGCGATCATGCGAAATCGAGTTTACTGGACGGCCAGGCCTGGTTCCATCACTCAAAGATTCTTAGTTGCCCGCTCGCCGTACGGGGCGGTCGAAACTGCGCGCAGTCGCGTTCGGGCACATCGTAGTGAAAGGACAGGCACTTTGTTTGGTGGGTTAGCCAATGACGTGGGGCGACTTCGTTGCCTACGTCGAGGCGGAACGAGCGGCCGACACGCTCCGCGATTCGCAGATCGTCAGCGCGATCGACGCCTCGCTGCCGTTGCGTGCCTGGGCGAGGGCGATAGGCTTCAGTTCGTGTTGTGGGCGGCTCGCCCGCAATGTTTGGCCGTGGACAGCAATGACTCTGGTTCCGATGCTCGGTGGTCGGTGGCCCGATGGGGGAGCGTCGACCGAGCCTGAAGACACGTGCTGGAACCCGAGGCCGTCAACTCGCTCCTCCGGAACGAGTCATGCCGTAGCACCAGGGAGAGATCATGCGCCGCCACCGCCGGGCTCTATTGGCTCTCCTCATCTTCAGGACCTTGGTTAGCGTGGTTCTCCTCGTCTTCATGACCTTGGTTAGCGTCACACGGACCGACGCAACTCCGCGGCTCAGGGCCTCCTGGGAGGAGAAGGATGCGCGGGTCGAAATCTTCTCGCCCGACGGTCGGTCCCTGGTGTCGTCCGGTGCGGAGGGTTATCGGTTGCGGGATGCGGGCACAGGCCAGGTTCGGGCAGTCTTGAGCGCGAACCCTCACCAGATCCGCGGAATGGTGTTCACGCCGGACAGCCGACTGCTCTTTGCCCAGGTGGCGTCGGATCGTTCCCTGCCTCTGATTGTCCATGACGTCAAAGCCTGGGACGTGGCATCGGGTCAGCCCCGGGGCTCGCTCCCCGACGGCCGCAGGTGGGCGATTGAGACCGAGGGGACGGGCTTGTCTTCACGAGGGCCGGTGTTCAGCCCAGATGGGAAGCGACTCTTCCCGAATGGGCTCCCTTCTATGAACCCGCAGATCGGCCAACGGGAAGAGAATTACTGTTTCGACCTCACCACGCTGCCGCCGAGT
>CAYSHJ010000852.1:0-4502 GCA_964430385.1 uncultured Planctomycetaceae bacterium | reverse complement strand
CACGCCCACCAAGCGATTCAAAGAGTGACCTTGAATTACTGAGAGTCTCGCAACGGGGCGGCGCGAAAACTGACCTCCGATTACTGAGAGTCAGACAAACGCCCCCGTCGCGAGTGACCTCCGATTACTGATAATTGGCCGGTAAGAGCATCAGACTTAGAATCTGAAAGTTACGGGTTCGACTCCCGTCCACAGCACCACAGGTGACTGCAAATCACTGCAACATCACCCACCAAAAACCCAAGGGAGGCGGCCGGTCGGTTGTCGGCCGCAAGCGAGTGGCGAGTTGGTTTCGTTGTTGGTTGTGAGTCCACAAGGACGAGCTTTGGCAACGGGATCGGCGGCGAGCTGGCGGGCGGCAGCAGCGACCTTTGCTTTGAGGGGACGCATCTGATTCGGCGTGAGGCTCGGCGATCGGCCGTGTGCAGCGTCGCAGTTTCGTGGGGCAGGTTTTCAACGTGCCCGGACGTGAGCACGATGAATATCGTGCTCCACGAAAACACGAACGCGGCGCGAGCATGGTCGGGGTCCAAGCCATCACGCCCCATCAAACGTCCTCCCGCCGATGTCGGCTGTGACGGCCGAACGGTTCGCCGCCTGAGGGTCATGCAATGAAATCCCAAGAACCAAATTCCAAGAACCAAGGAATTGGCTGTGGGTTGTTTGATTTGAGATTTGAGATTTGATTTTCCATGGACCTTGGAATTTAGTTCTTGGGATTTCCGCCAAAGGAGGCATCATGTTCTTCAAGCGTGTTTTCATTCGGAGTTTTGAGGTCGGGTTGCTGTTTCGTCGCGGCGAGTTTCGTGGATTGCTGAGCGAGGGGCGGCACTGGTTCTTCGACCCGCTAGGTCGGGTCAACGTGGACGTTGTTTCGCAGCGGGCTCCGTGGCTGACTCACGAAAAGCTAGACGTGATCGTGAAGTCGGGAGCACTCGACGGCCGGGCAGTCGTGGTCGATCTGAAGGACGACCAGCGCGGGCTGGTGTGGGTCGATGGTCGATTCAGCCATGTGTTGCCGCCGGGGCAGTTTGCGTATTGGACGAAGTTCCGCGACGTGCGGGTCGAGGTGATCGACGCGCGGCGTGTGCGCTTTGAACATGCCGACCTGCCGGTGATCCTGAAGTCGACGCTGGTTGGACAGGCACTCGACGTGCTGAGCGTTGAGGCGGGTCAGCAGGGCGTGCTGTTTCAGGATGGCGAGCTCGTGGCGGTGTTGTCGCCGGGGCGGTATGCGTTCTGGAAGAACATCGCGACGATCAAGCTCGTGGCGGTGGACATTCGCGAGACGATGCTGGATGTCAGCGGGCAGGAAATCATGACGGCGGACAAGGTGACGCTGCGCGTGAACGGGGTTG
This sequence comes from uncultured Planctomycetaceae bacterium, assembly GCA_964430385.1. Taxonomy (GTDB): domain Bacteria; phylum Planctomycetota; class Planctomycetia; order Planctomycetales; family Planctomycetaceae; genus CAYSHJ01. The sequence goes on along the minus strand of CAYSHJ010000852.1, from coordinate 3,144 downwards.
TGACGTATCGTGTCACGGACATCCGGCAGGCGCTCGGCGTGGCGGATGACTTCCGTCAGGCTCTGTACCGCGAGGCTCAGTTGGCATTGCGAGCGGTCCTCGGCACGCGCGAGCTGGACCCGTTCCTGGCTGATAAGGAAGCGGTCATCAGCGAGCTGGAACAGCTTGTACGTCCGCGAGCCGCTCAGCTTGGATTGGAAGTCGTCTCGATCGGCATTCGCGACGTGATCCTGCCTGGCGACATGAAGGATCTGATGAACAAGGTGACGGAGGCCAAGAAGGTCGCCGAAGCCAACCTCATCGCACGTCGCGAGGAAACCGCCGCGATCCGCAGCCAGTCGAACACCGCTAAGCTGCTCCAAGACAACCCGACGCTCATGCGTCTGCGTGAGCTGGAAGTCCTGGAAAAGATCGCAGCCACGGGCAAGCTCAACATCGTCTTGGGCGAGAAGGGCTTGGCCGATCGCGTGATCAACATGCTGTAAAAAATCGAGTGACCCGGATGCGAGGAGCGTCCGGGTCATTTTTTTGGGGGTCTGCGCTCTCGCGGCGTCGCGCCACACGGCGGCGAGTTCGGTTTTGCCGAGTTGTTCGCAGACGGTGGCCAGTTCGTCACGAAGTGCGGCGTTTGTCTACTCGAACCCCTCACAGGAAGTCCACGATCACTCTGTCGGCAACGAACAGACCTTGCCTCGTGAACCGGATGCCGTCTCGAAAGTCTTCCATGTTCCCAGCCGCGACCTGTTTCGCAATCACCGGCGACGACAACACATTCAGATCGAACCCCGTGACCTCTCGAAACCGATCTCGCAGCACTCCGTCGAGCTGCCGCAAGCCAAGCACGATTGCCTCACGGGCACGATGCTCCGGCGTGAGTTCCTCAGACATCGCGATGCCGCTTTGCCCGGCGAGGACTCGCTTGAGCCACGTGGTCGTGCTGCGATGATTCGACTCGCGGCGGCCGTTGAGATACCGTGCGGCTCCGGGACCGAAGCCGAAGTACGGCAGAGCCTGCCAGTACGTTTGGTTGTGGCGGCAGCGAAAGTTTTCTCTCGCGAAGTTGGAGATTTCGTACTGCGCGAAGCCGGCGCTCGCGAGGTCGTCCATCGTGACGTCGTACATCTGCCGTTCGAGTTCATCGGGCAGTTGTTGGAGTTGACCTTTCGTGCGACGCGTCCAGAACGCGGTTCCCTTTTCGAACGTCAGGCCGTACGTCGAGATGTGCGTCGGTTCGAGGGCGATCGCTTTTCGCAGAGTCTCGCGCCACAGGTCGAGGCTTTGTCCCGGCACGCCGAAGATCAGGTCAAACGACACATTCGCGATGCGGCGACGCACGCGATCGACCGCTGACACGATGTCGCTTTCGCGGTGATCGCGTTCCAGCAGCTTCAACACAGCGGCATCGAACGACTGCACGCCGAGGCTGATGCGGTTCACTCCGGCGTCTGTCAGCAACTTGATCTTTTCGTCGGTCACCCCAAACGGATTGGCCTCGACGGAGAACTCGTAGCCCGGCGCGAGGCGAAACCACTCGCCAGCCAGTTTCAGCAGCCTCGCCAGTTTGTCCGGCGCAAGATGTGTCGGCGTGCCGCCGCCGAAGAAGAGCGTTTCCACGTCGCGCGGCCGTTCGAGTTGCCGCAACTCGATATCGAGCGCTCGCAAATAATCGTCGGCCAAGTCGTCTCGCCCCGCCACCAACGTGAAATCGCAATACCCGCAGCGATGCGCGCAGAACGGCACATGCAGGTAGGCGGCTCGCGGTTCGGCAAAGATCGGTAAAGTCATGCTTGCAGCACGCCAATGGTCAGAGTTACCTTCAACACGGCTCGCGTTCTCGCGACTGCGCGATGAAATTGTCTAGGTCACATGAGCAAATTCCTGATCGCGCTATGTTGACAAACGTGAAAAGGTCATCTGCCAACCGAAAGGAAAACAACCATGCCCACCACATTGACCCGCACGGCGGATGCCGACGCGCGAATCAAGCTGCCTAAGAAATTCGCCAACGCGAAAGTCGTTGTGCAAATTCAGCCAGCAATAACTTCGGCTCCGCGGACTCGCAGGACGGCGAAAAGTGGATTTGTCGAAGAGTCCATCACGCGGCTGTCCGATGCGGACCGTGACCGCTTTTTGCAACTCTTGGAATTGCCGCCGAAGCCCAATGCGGCCTTGAAAAAAGCGATGGCCAAGTACCGAGCTTCACATGGCTGAGATTCGGATTGAGCCGTTCACCAAGGCCAAACATGACCGGTCGAGCTTTTCTTGTGGCCAGCCAAGTTTGGACGCATTTCTCCGCACGCTCGTCACGCAGTACGAGAAACGCCGGTTGGGTCGCACGTTCGTAGCAGCGAGGTTCTATGCCAAGTACGGATTCGTGCCACTGTTGAATCAACCGCTCCATCTGTATCTTCCTCTGGCCACTGCGGCGTTACTTCCTCGCCATCCGTGAATCGACGTCGGCGAGCCGTGCCTGCTTGATTTTGGCCGCGAATCCGGGCATCGTGTCGGCGGCAGCGAACGTAGCCGTCACGCTCCCGCGTGATGAGCCGAACGCACCATAGCGGTTGGAACGATCGTTTCAAACCATCGAGTGTTCAGTTATGAAGTGGTATGAATCGTTGCGGTCCGAACCAGTTGATATGCGATTGCCTTCATCGGCCGATGATTATCCGGTTATTTGGGCGCACGCAGGAAATTTAGGGTTCGACGAAGCATCGGTATTGGCACACACATTTCACGAGTTCATTGACACAGCACTCGGAGCAAGTCCAAGCTGAATTTGTAACTGGCTCGGTCAACGCGTCGCACGCGAACGGCAGCGTCCGCTCGCAGGCCCGCAGCGAACCTGGTCGGCTTTTGGAGTTTTGTGAAGCTTTCGGCTCATCACGCGGTACCGTGATAGCTACGTAGATTCCCATCATGCGTTGTTCCTGCCACAACTTTGAACCGGTCCTCTCCCGCCGTGACATGCTGCGCGCGTCGGCATGTGGGTTCGGAACGCTCGCGCTGGAGGATCTGTTGAAGGCGGACACGACTCGCGCGGCGAATCCGCTGGCGCCGAAGCAGCCGCATTTCGAGCCGCAGGCGAAGCGAGTCATCTTTCTGTTCATGCACGGCGGGCCGTCGCAGGTCGACACGTTTGAT
>CAYSHJ010000851.1:0-8426 GCA_964430385.1 uncultured Planctomycetaceae bacterium | reverse complement strand
AAAGTCCCCAGCGCCGGGCACACCGCCTGAAGGCGGAACTACGAGCGGCGATCCTCGGCCGGTGCTCGCCGAATGGATCACCGCGTCCGAGAACCCGTACTTTGCAAAAAATCTCGTGAATCGCTATTGGGCGTATCTCTTCGGACGTGGCTTGGTCGAACCGATGGACGACTTGCGAGCCACAAATCCCGCCTCGCATCCAGCGCTGTTGAATGCTCTGGCCGATGACTTCGTCAAGCACGGATACGACTTTCAGCATCTGCTGCGGACGATCTGCAAATCGCGCGTGTATCAACTGGCGACGAACCTGAACCCGGAACGCGACCGCAACGGCATGTTCTTCACGTTTCATTTGCCGCGACGATTGCCGGCCGAAGTGCTGCTCGACGCGATCAATCAGGCGGCCGGCACGGCGGAAGGATTCCCGAATCTGCCCCCCGGCACGCGCGCCGTCGCATTGCCCGATTCGATGATCGTGTCGCAGTTCCTCGAAACATTCGGCCGGCCGAAGCGGACGGGAACGTGCGAATGCGAACGAATCTCACAGACGGACCTGACACAATCGTTGTTGCTCGCGAACGGCGAAGCGATCCACCAAAAATTGATCGCAAAAGAAGGCCGCCTCGCGAGGTTGCTGGCGGCGAATAAGTCCGACGACGAAATCATCGCCGAGTTGTACTTGGCGACATTGTCTCGGCAGCCCAACGAATCTGAAGTCGCGACCGTCCGTCGTCTCCTGTCGGTCGCGACATCTCGGACAGAAGCGTTGGAAGATGTGTTGTGGACGTTGCTCAATTCTTCGGAGTTCAGTTTTCAACATTAGAAGGAACTGACCATGGTCAAAACCGCTTCCACAATGTTGCCGCTGGGAACCTTGGCTCCGGACTTTTCGCTGCTGAACGTGGATGGCCGAGTCATCTCGCTGAAAGACTTTCCGAACGCGAAAGGGTTGCTCGTCGCGTTCATCTGCAATCACTGTCCGTTCGTGATTCACATTCGGCCGGAGTTCGCCAAGTTCGCTCGCGAGTACCAAGCCCAGGGCTTGGCTATTGTGGCGATCAATTCGAATGATCCGACGACGCATCCCGAGGACGCACTCGACAAGATGAAGGCGGAGGTCGAGTCGGCGGGCTACTCGTTTCCGTATTTGTTCGACGAGGGCCAGTCGGTGGCGAAGGCTTACCGAGCGGCCTGCACGCCGGACCTGTTTTTGTTCAATGGATCGCAGCGACTGGCCTATCGCGGGCAATTCGACGACAGCCGCCCCTCGAACGGTTTGCCTGTGAACGGGGATTACCTGCGAGCCGCTTGCGACGCCATGTTGGCCGGGCGTCCGGTGCCGGAGCCTCAGCGTGCCAGCATCGGTTGCAATATCAAATGGCGTACAGGGAATGAGCCGGATTACTTCACAGGCATTGCGGCGGAGTAGACGCCGCAATGCGGCGGAGCGTGTGTTCCCACGCGGAGCGTGGGAACAAGACCTTCAGGTCATCCGCTCGCGCAGGAACGTCGCGCGCGCGATGTTTCGTTCGCCGGACTCCAACTGCGTCTTGCGGAGCTTCTGCAAGTGCGCGGGTTGTGTGAGGATCAGCATTTCGTTGACAGCGCGGATTTGCAACTCGTCAATCAAGCCGAGGTTGATCCCCAGCCGCACGCTCGACAAAAGATGCAGCGTCTCTTCGGAAGTGATGGTTTGAGCGCTCCGCAGGAGTCCGTGGGCGCGTGAAATCTGATCGTGCAGTTCTTCGCGGCTGTCGCGCAGCAAGCCTTCGCGAGCGCGGCGTTCGTACTTCAAGATCGATGGGATCACTTCGCGAATCGTGGCGATCAGTTGTTCCTCGCTACGTCCCAGCGTCACTTGATTCGAGATTTGGTAGAAATCTCCCATCGCCTGGCTCCCCTCGCCGTACAAACCGCGCACGGCCAGCCGGAGCTTCTGCATTGCTTGAAAGACTTTTTGGAGGTCTTTGGTCAGGACCAGCGCCGGCAGGTGCAGGAGCACGCTGACTCGGATGCCGGTGCCGACGTTCGTCGGACAGGCCGTCAAGTAACCCAGACGATCACTAAAGGCGTACCTGACTTCTTGTTCCAAGAGATCGTCGACGCGGCTGATCTCCTGCCAGCAATCGTCGAGCGCGAAGCCGCTGTGGATGACTTGGATGCGGAGGTGATCCTCTTCGTTGACCATCAGCGAGACGTTTTCTTCGTCGCTGATGCCGACGCCGCGCGGGCCATGACCTTCGGCAAGTTCTCGGCTGACAAGTTGCCGTTCGACGAGAAACTGCCGATCGAGCGCGTTCAGTTCGCCGACTGGCAAATAGCAGAGCTTCTGCCGCAACGGCAACGCGGTCATGCGGTCGCGCAGCAACGATTCAATCGCGCCTTTGGCGTCGTCATCCGCTCGGTTCGGAAACGGAAACTCGACCAGGTTGCGAGCCAAGCGGATGCGGCTGGACATGACGATGTCGGATTCCGGCCCGGTGCCGCGCAGCCATTCGCCACAGTGCTGTGCGAGGGAACCCAAATCCACGATCGCTCTCCTCATTCTGCCGGCTCGGCTTTAAGTTGTGTTTCGACCTGTTGAATCTCGTCCCGCAGCGTCGCCGCCTTTTCGTAATCCTCTTGCTCAACCGCGGATTTCAGCTCGTTCCGCAGTTTAATCAGGCGGAACTGCTCTTGAGTCGCCGCGCCGGTTTGACGTGGCGCTTTGCCGCAATGTTGAGTGCCGTCGTGGATGTTTTCCAGCAGGGCGGCCAGTTCCGCCTGGAAGACCTCATAATCGTGCGGGCAACCCAAACGGCCGGTACTGCGAAACTGCCGAAACGTCGTGCCACAGTGCGGGCACGCGAGCGCATCAACCCCTTCTAATTCCGCGTCACCCGGCTCACCGGACAGCGGCTCATCGTCGGCATCGGGATTCGCCTGCGCGAGATACTTCTGCGCACAGATCTCACACAAATGTAATTGCTGAACCTCACCTTTACGAATCTCGGTGATGTGCAGAGTGGCAGGCTTGGAACAACGACGGCACTTCTTCATGATGTAACCCCACGCGGCAGCGTGGTGCCGACGGCGCGGCGAATTCTAGCCGTCGCCCCCCCTTGGTCAAGGAAGGTGTTTCGTCCTTGGTCCTTTGCCATTTGTCGTTGGTCCGTGGTCCGCGAAGTGACGACATTGGGTTCTTACATGTGACCAAGGACCAAGGACAAACTCATGTCTCGGCATCGTCCCGACTTTGACACCTTCCGCCGCCTGGCCGAGCAAGGGGACTTGGTGCCCGTCTACCGACAGCTTGTCAGCGACACGCTGACTCCCGTCAATGCGTTTTGCAAATTGCAATCCGGATCGTGCGCGTTTCTGTTCGAGAGCGTCGTGGGCGGCGAGAAGATTGGCCGATACAGCTTCGTGGGGACAGACCCGTTCTTGCAATTCGAGGCGTTCGGCCATGACGTGTATTTGACCGACACGCCGTCGGACGGCTGCTCGGGACAACAGATCAAGCAGACGGTGGACGATCCGCTCAAGGAACTTGAACAACTCATCGCGCGCTACCCAGCGGCACCGCATTCCAAGCTGCCTCGGTTTTGTGGCGGAGCGGTCGGGTACGCGGGCTACGACATCGTGCGCTACGCCGAACGGTTGCCCAACGCGCCGCTGGATGATCGCAAGCTGCCAGACATGTCGTTCGCATTTTACGACCGCATGGTGATCTTCGATCACGTGCAGAAGACGATTCTGGTCGTCGCTCACGCGCGGACGAAAGGGGCCGATCTGCGTCAGGCGTATGACCAGGCGTGTGCCCGCGTGGACGACACCTGCCAGCAGTTGCAGCGTGGTAGCGTGGACTTGCCGCTCACAGACATCGACCTCACGGGCGAGCCGCAGGTGGCCTACACATCGAATTTCACTCAGCCCGAATTCGAGGCGGCCGTCCGCAAGTGCAAGGAATACATCATTGCCGGCGACATTTTTCAGGTCGTCATCAGCCAGCGGTTGCAGTTGGAAACGCGGGCCACGCCGTTGGATATTTATCGAGCATTGCGCGTCGTGAATCCTAGCCCGTTCATGCTCTTGCTGAAGACCCCGCACGTGACGTTGGTGGCCGGTTCGCCGGAAATCATGGTCCGGGTCGTCAACGGCGAGGTCACGATCCGTCCGCTCGCCGGCACCCGCCAGCGCGGAGCGACCGACGAGGAGGATCGACGTCTGGCCGAGGAATTGCTCGCCGACCCGAAGGAACGGGCCGAGCATGTCATGCTCGTGGACCTGGCCCGCAACGACGTCGGCCGCGTGGCCCAATACGGCAGCCTGAAACTCAGCGATGTGATGGTGGTCGAACGCTATAGCCACGTGATGCACATCACCTCAAACGTCCAAGGCCAACTCAAGCCCGGCCTGACCGCGCTGGATGCGCTGCGAGCGGGCCTTCCCGCCGGCACGGTCTCGGGAGCTCCAAAAGTCCGTGCGATGCAGGTCATCGACGAACTCGAACGCAACCGCCGTGGCCCGTATGCCGGAGCGATCGGCTACATCGACTTCACCGGCAACATGGATACGTGCATCGCCCTGCGCACGCTCGTCATGCAAGGCCAAACCGCCTACATCCAAGCCGGAGCCGGCATCGTCGCCGACAGCGTGCCGGAGAGCGAATACCAGGAAACGCTCAACAAAGCCAAGGGCTTGCTCAAAGCCATCGACATCGCCGAACGGCAGTTGTGAAATAACGTGCGTCGCCGGTGAAGAGTGCGAGAAGAGGTGTCAGCTGGCATGACCGTTGTCGCTGACAATTCCCGGATTTGTACTTCATCAGAGGCCAATCAGACGAAGAGCTTCATTTGTCTTGCAAACCTGCTGAGGTCATCGCCCGTGCCAGATTCGATTCGGTCATAGAGCATTCGCAGTTCGATCGTCGGCAGATCCTTCGGGACGAAACGGAACGCCGAGGCGGCGAGATAGTCGGAGCGTTCGTCGAATGCGAGCCAATGCCGGTCTTCGGCTTCGGCCACCATGCCAGTCGTGTTTGAGCCGGCGAAGATGTCGAGCACCGTATCTCCCGGATCGGTCAGAAACCGGATGAAGAATTCCGGCAGTTTGGCCGGAAAACGTGCGGGGTGCGGCGCGATGTCGATGACTTTGCACGACGTCGTGTATTGGCCGTTGGATTCCGAGTTCGGAATCTGAAGCAGGTTCGAGGGGATCGCTCCGCCGTTGTCTCGGCCAAAGGCTCTACTGATGTCGTGACCGGAGGGGCGTTTGGCTGGGTCGTAAAAGGTATCCGGGTCTTCTAGAAGTCGCTTCATGCGCGGACTGTACTCCGTAAGCACGTTGCTCACGTTGGCCTTCGGCCATGCTGTCTTGGACAGCCACCAGACGGTGTTCACGGAGTCCTTCGCGCGGAGCTTGCGTTTGTTGACCCATTCAATCGGGCTGGGAAGCTTCGAGGGATTGTGCCAATAGAAATCCTCGGCGAGCACGAAGCCCAACTCATCACACAGCCGAATGAGAACCCGAAAGTTGTAAAGACTCCGAGACGGCGTTCCGCGTTCGTAGGCACCGCCGAGATCGAGCACAAAGCTGCCGTCGTCTCGCAGTTTTCGATCCACGAGTTCGGCAAAGGTGAGCAGCCAGTCGATGTACTCGGCCTGAGCTTTGTTTCCATATTCCTTTTCGCGAAGCAGTGCGAACGGCGGGCTGGTGACGACGAGGCTGATGCTACCGTCCGGCAACTGAGCCATTAACTCGCGTGAGTCAGCACAGTATGCGGCGCCGAGCGACGTTGAATACGCAGGCTTGGCATTCGGCTGGATGGGGGGGCAGTTTCCGTAACACGAGCGGACTCCTTAGGCATTTGGCTTCAAAATCAGTTGACTTCAAATGCTACTCAAAGAATGTAGATGCAAAGTCATCACGAAGCCATGCTGAGAGCATCATGGCATCCAGCAAAGCTCGAGAAAAGGCTCGCGATGTGTTCGCAGCGAACATGCGGCGGCTACGACAGGCGGCCGCTCTATCGCAAGAATCGCTGGCTAGTCGTTGCGGACTACATCGAACATACATTGGCTCGGTCGAACGGGGCGAGCGGAATATCTCTATCGACAACATGGAGACGATTGCTCGCGCATTGAAGTGCCCACTGGCCGTCCTCGTCTCTGAATCGGGAGGACGGTAACCATGCATCCTGACAAGAACAAACTCGACCAACTGTGGCCGTCGATCGTCAAATATCAACAGTTGGCCTCGAAACACGGCATCGACGACATCTTCCAAGATAATGGCGGCAAGCTTCTGCAGGTCTTGCTGATCACTGGCTTGAAACGTGTCTCCGGCCGAGAGGGCAACGACGCCGTTGATGAGTCTGGCCAGGAATATGAACTGAATTCAGTCAACATCGACCTCGTCCAGAACTTTTCGACGCACCACCACATGAACCCGACGATAATCGCGAAGTATCGTAAGGTGCCGTGGATCTTCGCCGTGTATCGTGGAATTGAACTGCTCGAAATCTACCGCATTGAGTCTGCCGACATGGAGCCGTGGTATCAAAAGTGGCAAGCCAAGTGGCACGCCGATGGCGGCAAAGACATCAACAATCCCAAAATACCACTCACTTTTGTTCGAGAACACAGCCAACGACTTTATTCGAAGCGGTAAACGATGTTCGCTCACTACCCATCGATCAGACCGATTGAACCGCCCGACTGGAAGGCGTCGTAATTTCTTTGAAACGACTCGGCGAGTTTCTTGGCAGAGGCGTCGTAAGCGTCGGGGCTAGACCAGGCGCGGCGGGGTTGCAGCATCTCGTCCGGTACTCCGGAGCATTCGGTGACCACGTGCAGGCCGAAGATGGGTTCGGTCACGGCCGGGACAGACTTCAGTGTGCCGGAATGAATGGCATCGACAATGGCTCGTGTGTACGGCAGCTTCATGCGGCTGCCGATGCCGGGCGGGCCGCCAGTCCAACCGGTGTTGACGAGCCAGACTTGGACATCGTGCTTTCGAACTTTCTCGGCGAGCAACTCGGCGTACTTGTTCGGATGCCACACGAGGAACGGGCCGCCGAAGCAAGGGGAGAACGTGGCTTGGGGTTCCGTGACGCCCATTTCGGTGCCGGCGACTTTCGCGGTGTAGCCGATGACGAAGTGGAACATGGCTTGTTCGGGAGTCAACTTCGACACCGGCGGCAGGACGCCGAACGCATCGCAGGTGAGAAAGATCACGTCGGAGGGATGCCCCGCGACGCAAGGAACCTTCGCTGCGGGCATGTGCTGGATCGGATACGCTCCGCGAGTGTTTTGCGTGATGCTGGCATCGTTGAAGTCGACGTTGTGACGAGCATCGTCGTAGACGACATTTTCCAGCACGGCTCCGTATCGCAGAGCTTGGAAGATTTCCGGCTCACGTTCTCGCGAGAGATAAATCGCCTTGGCGTAGCAGCCCCCTTCGACGTTAAAGATGCCGTCGTCGCTCCAGCAGTGTTCGTCGTCGCCGATGAGCTGTCGGTTGGGGTCGGCGGAAAGAGTCGTCTTGCCGGTGCCGGACAGTCCGAACAGGATCGACGACCTGCCGGTCTGTGGATCGCACGTTGCCGAGCAGTGCATCGACAGGACGCCGCGCGCGGGCATCAGGTAGTTCATGATCGTGAAAATGCCCTTCTTCATCTCGCCGGCATACTCGGTGCCGAGGATCACGAGTTCGCCCAACTCGAAGGAGAGGCCCACGCTGGTGCTCGATGTCATGCCGGTGGTGTAGCGATTGGCGGGAAACCGGCCGGCGTTGTAGATCACGAAGTCCGGATCGCCGAAGTTCGCCAGTTCAACGTCGTTCGGCGGGATCAGCATGTTGTGCATAAACAGCGCGTGGTACGCGCGCGAGCAGACGACGCGGACCTTCATTCGATATTTCGGATCCCAGCCCGCGAAGGCGTCGATGACGTACAGCCGGTCGCGCGTGTTGAGGTAATCCTTGGCCCGCTCGCGATTGATCATGAAGGTCGCTTCGTCGAGCGGAAAATTCACCGGCCCCCACCAGATGTTGCCCTCCGACTGCGGATGCCGCACGACTCGCTTGTCCTTGGGCGAGCGTCCTGTCTTCTCGCCGGAGTAGGCGATCAACGCGCCGGAGTCCGCAATCGTGGTCCCCACGTCGTGACGGATAGCCTCCTCATACAGCGTCGCCGGAGAAGGATTCCGCAGGACGTGCTTGGCAGTGATTCCGTGAATCGACAGATCAAACGCTGGAGACATCGCGGATTCTCGAAAGGTCGATGTGGCGTGAACGATTCCGGCGAGCACACAGACCAGCATGATCGTGGCAACTCGCGCTGAGAACGTCCACCTTTCATGCTTTTCGGCGGGCCAATCATTCGCAACTGAGAACTTCCGGTCTCAGTTCGTGCGCACCTGAATGCGGCGCGGTTCGGCTTTGGC
>CAYSHJ010000850.1:0-3717 GCA_964430385.1 uncultured Planctomycetaceae bacterium | reverse complement strand
AACAAGTGGAAGTCGTTTCTCCAGGCTCGGCTCGCGACGCCGCTCGGCGACCCCGGCAGCCTCAGTCTGTTCGGACGCGAGCCAGCGAGGCACATGCTTTTTAGCGAACATCTCACCGCCGCGTATCGAGATCGCAAGACGAGCGAGCGGACAGGCCGCACGGTGGATGAGTGGCATTTGCCGCCGAACAGTCCAGATAATCATTGGCTGGATGGAGTCGTCGGCACTTGTGTCGCCGCTTCAATCGAAGGCTGTGCTGTTGGCGAGCGGGCTGTCAGGCCACCTGGGCGGCTGCGAACCTTGGCGGAAGTCATGGGGCGAAATTAACTATCAGCGTCCTCGCAGCCAGGCGCATTTGCTCCGCGGCCAAAAGTTCTGTGATCGTTGTCTCGTTTTCCTGCGTGGACACGAGTTTTCGAGACGTTGATTGATTGCACGAGTTTTCGGGACGGGCCATTCCCGGCCAGCACACCCGGTCGGTATGTGGCTGCCGCGCGCCAGCAAACGAACGTTTTTTGAGACTGGTTGACACGGTGCGGGGAACCCACGCGGTCCACGCCAGTGAGCCTTCGCGAATCGCGATAAACTCGGGATAGCCGCCCCAAGTCTCGAATTGTTGGACAAGAGAAGGATTGTCGCGATTCGAGAATTGTGAGCGCGCGGTTCCCATGCTTGACGCTTGAGTCTGTGAACAAAATGGGACATCCTGTCTGCCAGTTCCAATGGTCACCGCCACCGTTCCAGACGTACTAGGCCGCGCGCGACCCGATTGGTGCTAGGCCGCACGCGAGATATCATGGCGCTGGTGAGACCGATTTGGAGACAATGACGCCACGTGATTTGCCCACGAAACAGGGGTGGCGTAAAGAATACCTTCCCGAGCGGCATCAATCACGCAAGTTGTGCTAGGCCGCGCGCGGGTCACTTCACTGTTGGGCCATTCGAGACAGGACAATGAAAAAGTGCATCACGCTGCTTGTGTCTGCTGTATTCGCCGTGGCCATCAGCGACAGTCGCGCCCCCGCTCAAGGGACGCCATCCCGGCCGGCCCCAATCTATGATTCAACCCCGCAGCACCTCTGGAATCGTCTGCACGAAGCCCTCTGGGATCGCGTCGGACCTGACGGGCGCGTCTACGGCCACGACCGCGTTGATCCGCTCCTCTGGTCCCAAACACGCCATCTTCTGGAAGGCCCTTCGCGAGACGCCGCCCTGCAATTGCTTCGAGAATTCCTCGACAAGCACGGCGAGAAACTCATCGACGACCCGCTCAAACGCGCCATGCTTCAGCGCGACCTGTGGGCGATCTTCGACTGGCTCGCCAATCCCCACACGTACGAGAACTACAAACCGATCGGGGAAGAAGCGCAGGCGATGCTCCGCCGGCCGTTGGCGCAGGTCATCGCGCGTTTGGCCCTCGATTCCCAGTCCATCGAGAAGTTGCCCGACATGTACGCCGCCGCCGTTGCGTCCAAGCAGTTCGCTTTGAAATACGATCCCGCGCAGCCGCAAACATCATTCATCCCGCCCGATCTGTTCGACCCGGAAGGCCGGTGGGTGTGTGTCGGCCGCAACGGCAGCGACATCGTTGTGCCCGCCCATGCGCGTGGCTTCTCGCGATCGATCTTCCAGGTCTTCCTGAAGCTGCCCGAGGGACGCAAGGCGGCGAGCGACTACCTGACCGCGTTGAGCAGCTTCAAAGAGCCGTTCCGTCTCCAGCCTTTGCCGAATGATGACCGATTTCTCCCCCGTCTGAATCCTGAGCTCCCGCAGTTTCCCGCTGGCACACAGGTCGCCCTGGTTCGCAGCGCCATGCTCATCGACTCGGGATCGCGGCTGCGCGCGACGAGAATCATCGAGAGCGTGCAATTGCGCGATGACACGGGCAACTACGAATTCACGCTCAGCCGCGCGCTGCTGTTTGGTGGCACGGCTGGCGGGCTGCGTGCCGTGGCCACCGACGAACGCGACTTCCCTTTGAACTTCAACACCACGTCCAAGGACGAGCTCGAGCGCATTGTCGTGCGGGATGATTTTGCTCGCCGAAGGCAAATCGTCATGAAGTCATGTGTCGCTTGTCACCGTCACGGCGCTAGCCTTCAGTCGTTCAACACTTTCGTCGGCGGATTCTCGCCCCCCGGCCCCGAACTTCATCCCTCATTCCACGACTCAAGAACCACCGCTCGTGGCGAGACCGCCGCCATCCGCAACAAGCAAATTCGCTACGATTGGGGCCTGCTGGAGGGACTCATCAGTGAGGTGCGCGAATCCGCGCCACCGCGTCCATGACTCCGGAGTGCGTCCGACCGCCGCGCCGGATTCGAGCGAAAACAATGATGTCAAACGAGGCCCAACAAGACGCTCAACCCGACCGCCGCTCCGAGTCGTTAGTGGAATCAAAGCTAACCTGCGGCGGCGGGTTAGCTTGGACGTTGGGCGATCTAACCGCAATGAACCGCAGAACGACAAGTCCACCGCGCGCTCCACACGTTTTTGCCACTCGATCCCGTTGCCCGCGACCGCTTGTCTCCGATTGCGTCTTGAAGCGCTCGTTTGCCACTGACCGTCCCGTGAAGCGTTTGGAACAACACAACTCCGTCTGATCATCGACCGTCGAATTCGGTACGAAAAGGCATTCTTAATGGCAAAGCTCAGCGACGAAGTCGAGCGTCGAATCGATGGCAGTCGCCTCTCGGCAGCGCGACGCAGCTTGCTCAGAGACTTTCTAAGCGCCGCTGTGGACGCGGACCAAGCGGCGGAGGTTCAGTTAGGCGACGACAACTGGGCAGCGCTTGAGGTTGTTCGGAACGGCCGCTCAGTGGCCCGTATCTTCACGAAGAGTGGGATAGTCCAGATTTACAACTTCCTACCGGTTGGTGGCGACAACAACTATGGTGCCGACGTCCCACTCAACGATTTGGGCCAATGGGTATTCACAGTGAAGAACGAAGCAGACGCCGAGAAAATGGTTCGCTGTCTGTCGGAAAATATCGCCCTTCTACGTGGTGGCCCTGCAATCCGACCAACTCAACTCGGCAACACGCGGCCACATCCTAGCGAACAGCCGACCCGAACGGTTTCGCGCCGGCTGCGGTTTACGGTCTTAGTGCGCGATAACTATACCTGTCAGTATTGTGGCCGTCGTTCGCCCGCGGTTTCATTACAGGTCGATCATCGGAAGCCGTTTTCGCTCGGTGGCGACGATACGCTGGAGAATCTCGTTACGGCATGTACGGAATGCAATCTCGGCAAGTCGAACCGCTTCACCACATGAGCGCAACCGCGCCGTCAGACAACGGAACAGAAACACTGCCTCTGATCGTCGTCCGGCGAGTTGATAGTCGCTCGGCCAATGATCGGGAACGCACAACACAAATACACATTTCGCCTTGAAGTCTGCCGCGCGGTTGATCGCCGTCCGCCGTTCGATGCCGAAACAATGACCCACAAACACAATGGCCTCTGATCGTCTTCTGGCGAGCTGATTACCGGTGGCCTCTGGAGGCGAATACAAAACAAACGAAAGTCGGCAGATGGTCTGTCGGCGAATTGAAAGTCGTCTGGCGTCCGAATGGTTCAATGAACCGCAAACGAACGATCGCCCAACATCTATATGGCCCCACTCTGTCAACAGAGCGCACCGCGAACGCGGTGAGGAATTTTGGAAGTTTTTGTCCTCACGAAGTTGGGTGACAGAACACTGAGTTGGAATGGGGT
>CAYSHJ010000849.1:0-1629 GCA_964430385.1 uncultured Planctomycetaceae bacterium | reverse complement strand
ACACTCCCTGGGGCGATCCCGGCTGCCGTCAAATAGGTGTTGATCCTGGCATCGATCTGGCCGGTCGTAATCGCAGGTATCGATTGGACGATCCCCAGCCGAGCCCCTTCGCGACTGGCGTTGGTCAAAACCGCCTGTCGGTGGAGGGCCAAGCCGAACTCGATAATCCCGAACAGGATCATCATGAGCACCGGCAGCAGCAAGGCAAACTCTACAGCCGACGCTCCCGATTCCGATCGAAGTTTCTTATGCATGCTCATCATCCCCTACCTCGTTTGAATACCTTGACTGACCATCGAAGGATTCGCCATGGGTTTTCGATAGTCTTCCGGCTTCTCAAACGACGATCGATAGCGCTCCATGGTGTGTTTCGCAGCCGCCCCATCTTCCAACCCCTGAACAGGATCGAGATTATTTCCCGCATCCGGATTGAGCGTCTGATGATCGTTCGCCATGGTATAGGCCAGCCCGAAATCCGGCCCCAGCGTCGTGGGCCGTTTCGTACATCCTGTCATGGAGATAACCGAGGCGACCGAGAGACAGACTCCTGCAAGCAGCAATCCCTTCATAATGTGCTCCTTTATCATTGGGCGAACGATCTGCGATTCGTCATCACGTACACCTGCTACTGGACCATGTGGCCAAAATTGCCGTCCAGCCTCCGGGACACCGTCGTCTCAGCAAGCCGTCCGTCACGGGCCTGCTGGGCTTGCGGGGCATAACCGAGCCCATCTGTCCAACCCATCAGATAGAACTCCCAATCGTTCGGTTCGATAAACGTGTCGGTCGGTAAGGCCAGCTGCGCTACGTCCATCGGTTTGACGAAGTGAGGCGTCACGATGATCACAAGCTCCGTCTGATTCTTCACGTAACGTGAGCTTCTGAACAACGCGCCCAGAACCGGAATGTCGCCGAGGACCGGGAACTTCTGGACTTGTTCACGCACGTTGTCGCGCAGCAAGCCGGCGATGGCAAAACTCTGCCCGTCGGCAAGCTCCACAACGGTCGTGGCTCGTCTGGTGGAGATCGTGGGAATCGTAAATCCCTGAATCTGGAGGGCGTTCGCGAAATCCAGCTCGGACACTTCCGGAGACACCGCCATGCTGATGCGATTGTTCGTGAGAACCGTGGGGGTAAAGGACAGCCCGACCCCGAATTTCTTATATTGGATGGTGACAACTCCGAACGCCTGAGGAATAGGAAATGGGAATTCTCCACCTGAGAGAAACTGGGCTTCCTGTCCGCTGAGCGCCACCAACGTCGGCTTCGCCAATACTTTCACCACATCTTCCTGTTTCAAGGCATCGATAAATGACGTCCAGGTAATACTGCCCGTTTGGAACCGCACAAGCGCATTGACCGCACTCGTCACAAATTGCCCGACCGGGTCGCTCATTCCTCCGGGACCGGCCAACTCCGTGATCGAATTCAAGGAGGTGACCCCAAAGTTATTCCCTGCTCCTACCCCATTCATATTGATCCCCATTCGACGAATGAGGTTCCGGTCCATTTCTGCGACACGCACCTCGAGCATAACTTGCTGTGCGCCTCCCACTTGGAGCAAGTTCACCACTTTCTTCGGTGCATAGGGCTCGGCGATTTCCAGCGCCCGCGACTGACGGGCCAGGT
>CAYSHJ010000848.1:0-2375 GCA_964430385.1 uncultured Planctomycetaceae bacterium | reverse complement strand
GAACGGCGGCGATGGCGACGGTGAGTTCGTGTGCGTAGGGCATAAGTTCGTAGTTCCGCCTTGAGGCGGTTTCTCCTGCGTAGGGCATAAGTTCGTAGTTCCGCCTTGAGGCGGTTTCTCCTGCGTAGGGCATAAGTTCGTAGTTCCGCCTTGAGGCGGTTTCTCCAACGTTGCGTGTCGATATCGCGCAGCGGGTGCCGCCTGAAGGCGGAACTACAAACTATGCCGCTCGCGCGGGAGACACTGTCTCGGCCGGAGCGAGCCGTTGCAAGAGAAAATCGGCGGCGCGTTGCGTCGCTCCCGTGGTCACAAAGCGTTGACGCATCTCGGCCATCTCTTGCCGCGCGGCTTCGAGACGATCGTCGACGCTGAGCCAGCCGTGCAGCGCTTCAGTCAGGCCGGGAATGAGTTTTGTCTGGCCTCCGACGAACAAAAACTCTGGCAACACCTCACGGTCGACGAACAGATTTGGCAAGGAAATGAAGCGGACCTTGAGCAACACTTTGCCGATCAAGTGCATCGGCCAACTGGTCCAATACAACACGGCCGCCGGCTTGCCGTGCGACAGCACTTCCAAGCTGACCGAACCGGAGACCATCAAGCAGCACTCGCCCAATTGGATGACCTCCGGCGTCTTGCCGACGCACAAGTGAACCGGCAAGCGGCTGGCCGACGACAGCAAATGCGTGCTGCAAAACCGGCGGTGCGATTCCTTGAAGCAAGCGACCAAGAACCGCACGTGCGGATGCCGCTCGTGCAGGCGACGCATGACCTTGACCATGATCGGAAAATTGTGCCGCACTTCGCGGTCGCGCGAGCCGGGCAGGATCGCCACGTTGCGATGTTTCTTCGACGACCAACTTTCGAGAAACGTCTTGTCGCGCGGATGTTCGCCCGCCTCGTCGAAGAACGGATGCCCGACGTACTCGACCTTCACGCCGCGCTCCGCGTACCAGGCCGGCTCGAACGGCAGCGCGCAGATCACGTCATCGACATACTTGCGAATCTTCGCGACTCGCCACTCGCCCCAGGCCCACATCTGCGGTGGCAGGTAATAGACAACTCGCACACCAGCCTGCTTCGCGTACTTGGCGATCCACCAATTGAAACCCGGAAAGTCGATGAGCACGACGGCGTTGGGGCGATGCTGCTCCATGTATTGCTTCGCCTGCTGAGCCAGTTTGTAGAATCGCCACAGCAACGGGATGACGGCGAAGATGCCCATCACGGCCATGTCGGTCAACCGAAAGTGCAGCTCGCATCCGGCCTGTTGCATCGCCGGCCCGCCAAAGCCGACACACTGTACGTCTGGCCGTCGTCGCTTCAGCTCTTGAATCAAATGCGCGGCATGTTGATCGCCGCTCGGTTCACCGACCGAAAAGTAAATCTGCATTGCGAATCCTTTCGCCGAGCACTCGATCCTTCAGTGCCTCACACGGCCGGACGGTATTTCGCCAGCCAAACAGGGTCAAGGTGACTCGACGATTGGATCGGTAGCGCAGGCCCATGTGGCCTGTCATTCGAATGCCCAGGCCCTTGTAGCCTGATCGGTTCTGCATCTGCGATGCGTCATTCAGGCCACGAGGGCCTGGGCTACCGTTTTCAGTCGCCAGGATTTCACGGCTTCACGACCATCACCCAAATTGGTTGGCTGGCGTAGGGTCGCTTCTGGGTGAAGCTGATCGACACGTTGGCGTTGATGCTGATTGGGATTCGCTCGAACGGCTTGGCGTCGAGAGCAGCTTCAATCACGACTCGGCCCCTGAGCAGACCGAGACGATATGCGTCTCGACCGGCTTGGCATCGGCAGCGGCTTGCAGGATCAGCACGCCGTCGGCCGAGTGAGCCGGAACAGCAATCCGCACGTTCATTTCGATCCCCACAGCTTATCGTTGGAAGACGTTTTCCTTTTCGAGCGGCAATTGCAAGGCGTCAGCCACGCGCGTCATGTAGTGGCAGCGGCACGACCACCAGATCACATCCACGGCACGTTCAGGACCAAAGTGTTCGAGGAGTGATTTCACATCGTCGTCGGTGATGGTCGACGGTGTCTTGGCCTGCTTGCGAGCGAATGCGAACGCGACTTGCTCGGCCGGAGAGAATGTTGACCAATCTCCCGACGCCAATCGACGCGTGCGTTCTTCAATTTGTTGAGGGCTTTGGCCCGCGACCGCGAGCAACATTTCGGTGTGTCCCATTCAATAGAAACAGTGAATCGTCCGCGTGATGACCCAGAACAAAGTCTCTTCGAAGACGCGATCTTGATTCGCCTCACGGTTGAAGGTGCGCAGACACTTCAGCCACGCCGGACCCATTTGCGGTTGATGACCCATCACCACCAGGCTCCACTTGATTCGTATCGGTTTGTCGGCGGG
>CAYSHJ010000847.1:0-7597 GCA_964430385.1 uncultured Planctomycetaceae bacterium | reverse complement strand
ACGACCACGTCGGACGAGTCTTCGATTCGTTGTGAGGACATCGTTGAACTTTCTGAATCAAGAAAGAAACAATACGTTGCGTTCGGACGATTGGCAGCATGCGGACATTGTAGACTTACGGCTCGTCGGGCAAGAGAACTTCCGTGTCCGGCCGCTTGATCTTGCGAGGCGTCGCCACGGCCTTTTCGCCCGATGCGGAAGGATTGCTGGAAGTCTCCGTCGCCTCGACGCTGGGCGAGTCACTTGTCGACGGCGGCGATCCCAGCCACTCGGTGACGAGTTTTTGCAGGCCAAGCTGCCATCGTCGCTGCGATTCTTCAGCGGTCGTCGCGCCGTCCAAGTCGTCGAGCACGCCATCGACGGCGGCCGTGTGCGCCTGCCACGATTCCGGATGCTCGCACAAGTCATCAGCCCACGTCAGGCATTGTCTCCGCGTTTCCGCCAAACCGGATTCCCAACCGTCGGCCAGCAATTTCGGCAGCCAGTGACCTTCGACGCGAATAAAGTCGTAATCATTCCGCGGCTGAGTCCCGAAATTGAATCGCACCACCGCTTGATCGCCCGCCGACGAGACCAACATGACTTGTATGGATTCCAAGCCGCCGAAGGGATCGCTCGTCGGCTCTTTACGGGTGACGATGGCCAGTTTGGACGCAGGTATCTGGGCAGACAACTCAGCGAACGCTTGCAGGAGTTTGTCGCCGGAAGTGTCCAGAAATCGTCCGACGTCGATGGTCTGGAGTCGCTGCAAGTCCGAGAGATCGCTTTCGCTCACGACATCCATAATTCGGACGAGCGCATCCAAATCCAGTAGAATCGCCAATCTCGACGGACGGTCGAGAGCGACGTCCGTCCCGAGCAAAGCGGGCTGCTTCTCAGACAACACGCGACGAGCTTTTTTCGCGACGGCCACGAATTGCCGCCAGTCTTTTTCGGTCAATCGGAGCGCCATGTCGCGAACGGCGAGCTGGATGTCCTCGCGATACGACGGCGGCAAAAAGTCCCACACGGCTCGGGCTTTTCCCTGTCGCAGTCCGTCAAGCACTCGGCGCACGGCTTCGTCCGCTTTGGCCGCCGGAGCGGTGGACGAAGTCGCTGCGGCGGAGACTTCCGGCGGACTTGTCGAAGACGCCTCGTCAGAGCCCGAACAACCGCTCAGCGCGAGCGCCAACATCCCAACGAATCGCAACCAGTTTCGCATGACCAGTGCTCCTCAACACAACGCGAACACAACGCGGCACAGACGACGGCCCACTCTTTGAACGCGATTTGGTTTTCAGATTGTAGGCGATTGACGACCTCTCGCGGTGGCATGGCCGGCTACATTGTTCTGACCTCGAGTGCTACAGTCGAGTGGCTCATTTGAAACGGCCACGATGATGAGATGGACCCCAGCATGAGTGTCTTCCGCATCAACTCCCACCAGATCGACCAATTTAAAGCCGACGGCTTCTTCATTGTCCCCAATTTGCTCGACGGCGAGGAAGTGAGATTACTGAGTGATATCGCCCGCGCGGATCACGAGCTGAAACAGAAGGTAGCGCGCCGCGCGGATGGCGAGGGAGGCGCGATCGACTTGGTGGTCAGCAATGACTTGCCAACCGACTCGATTTACGCCGCGATCGTCCGTAGCGAGCGAATCGTTCACGCGATGGAAACGCTGCTGGCTGACGAGGTCTATCACTATCACCACAAGCTGATTTTGAAGGAGCCGCGTATCGGCGGTGCGTGGGCTTGGCATCAGGATTATGGCTACTGGTATCACAACGGCTGTTTGTTTCCGCGCCTGGCCAGTTGCATGATCGCGCTCGACAAGGCCATGAAAGAGAACGGCTGCCTGCAGGTGCTGCGCGGCTCGCACCAGATGGGACGTCTCGACCACGGCCAGGTGGGCGACCAAACCGGCGCGGACCTCGAACGAGTGCAGGCGGCACTCGAACGCTTCGAGTTGATTTACTGCGAGCTTGATCCCGGCTCGGCGATTTTCTTTGACAGCAATTTGCTGCACCGATCCGATCAGAACCACAGTGACAATCCGCGGTGGGCGTTCATCTGTTGCTACAACGCTCGCCACAACGACCCGTACAAAGACTCGCGGCATCCGCGCTACACGCCGCTCGAAAAATGGCCGGACGGCCAGGTCAAGGAAGTCGGCCGGACGCAGCACGGCAGGCTAATTCATTGCTTTGGACAACCTGTAGCTCCGGCCCTTGTGGCCGGGATGAGTCGATAATCACCGAGAAAATACTGACTCATCCCTTCAACCCGGCCACAAGGGCCGGAGCTACAGATTCTCTGGATCGGCGTTGCTCGACCCGTCCTATTTCCGGTTGCAGAGGTCGAGCACAAGATGCCGGGTCGGGTTAGCGCGGTTGTAGGCTTCGCGCAAACCCTGCTTGGATTCGGAAATAGGTCGTTGACATTTCCGAGACCCAGGACTAACTTCATCTCGCAGATTTTGCCGATGGGGACAGGCATTGATCCAACGTCGGCTGGCTGAATCTCAAGTCATCGCGGTCGCCGATCTTGCCCCACTTGTGACCGAGTTGATGTACCGCAACAACCGCCTGGGCGGCTCACCTGGAGGTCGAGTGAGCTTTTTTCTTTCCCACGGATGTGAGCGTGGCGGGACCACCTCACACCACACGGCCCTCTC
Organism: uncultured Planctomycetaceae bacterium; assembly: GCA_964430385.1. Classification (GTDB taxonomy): domain Bacteria; phylum Planctomycetota; class Planctomycetia; order Planctomycetales; family Planctomycetaceae; genus CAYSHJ01. The sequence goes on along the minus strand of CAYSHJ010000847.1, from coordinate 4,941 downwards.
CAAGCGAGTGACTATCATGTTGAGCGTAAGTCTGCAGCGTGTCTGTTTTGCCTGGTTCCTGGGTGTGTTCTGTGCCGTCTCCGCCACCGCGTCGGCTCAAGAGCAGACCTGGGCCGAGAAAATGTTCGATCATCGGAACATCGACTTCGGGGTCGTGGCCAAAGGCTCGGACGCCGTCGCCCGCGTGAAGATCACTAACTTCTACAAGCAGCAGGTTCACATCGCCGAAGTGACAACCACCTGTGGCTGCTCGGCCGGCAAGCCAAGCAAGACGACTCTCGAAAGCCTGGAGGAAGGGTTCGTCGAAGTCACCATGAACACGCACAAATTCGATCGGCGGAAGGATTCGAACCTGATCATCACGATCGACGCACCGGTTCACGCCAAGGTCACGATTCCCATCACCGCCTACATCCGCACCGATGTGGTGTTTGATCCGGGCTCGGTCAATTTCGGGACGGTCGAGTACGGCAAAGAGGCGACTCGCAAAATTAAACTGCGGTACGCGGGCCGCGGTAATTGGCAGGTTAAAGAGATTCGCTCCCGCAGCGAATCGGTACTGGCCAAAGCCGTCGAGACAGCTCGCGGCGGCGGGCGCGTCGATTACGACATCGTGGTGACGCTCGCTCCGAACTCGCCTGTCGGTGCCATTCGCGAGCAACTGACCGTGATCACCGATGACCCAGGCAGCCCGCAAGTCCCGTTGCTGGTCGAGGCGAATGTCGAAGCCGATGTGATGATCACTCCCGCCATCGTGTCGCTGGGCCTGCTTAAACCGGGCGAGGCGAAGCAATTCAACATCGTCATCAAAGGCCGGCAACCGATCGAAATTGAAAAGATCGAATGCGAGTCGGACACCGGCATCTTCAAAGTCCGTCTGCCGATGAGCGCCAGCCAAGTCCACGTGTTGCCGATGACGATCACAGCGCCCGATAAGTCTGGCATGATTCAGGAAGATTTCAGTGTCACCGTGACCGGCCGGCCCCAACCCATCACGTTCAAAGCGATGGGCCGAGTCGCTGAGCCAACCGGTTCGTGATCACGCCCGATTCCGGACTCGATGCCGTCGCATACAGCTTTTTGGGAATGCGGCCCGACAAGAACGCTTGTCGCCCCGCGATGCAGGCGAGCTTCATCGCGTGAGCCATGCGTCGCGCATCGGCCGCTCCGGCGATGCCCGTGTTGAGTAGCACGCCATCGCAACCGAGTTCCATTCCGATCGCGACGTCGCTCGCCGTGCCAACGCCGGCGTCGATAATCACGGGATACTCGGGGTCATTCTCTTTCAGATATTCGAGACAGATGCGGATATTGTTCGGATTGAGTACCCCTTGTCCACTGCCGATCGGACTGCCGGCCGGCATGACCGACGTCGCTCCGGCGGACTTCAATCGTCGAGCTGTGATCGGGTCGTCGGTCGCGTAAACGAGCACTTGAAACCCGTCAGCCACGAGTTGCTCGGTGGCGTGCAGCGTCGCGATCGGATCGGGCAGCAAGGTCTTCTTGTCGCCAAGCACTTCCAGCTTGACCCAGTCCGCACCGGGGTTTTCGAGACCTTCCAGAATCTCACGCCCTAGCCGCGCGACTCGCACGGCGTCTTCCGAAGTGAAGCATCCCGCCGTGTTGGGCAGGATCGTGTATTTGGACAGGTCGATGAAATCGAGAATGTTTCTGCCGGCCGCGTCGACCAGCCGCTCGCGCCGCACCGCGACTGTGATGACTTCCGAGCCGCTGGCTTCCAGGCATTGCTGCATCAGCTCGTAGGTCGAATACTTCCCCGTCCCGACAATCAGCCGCGACTGCAACACGTGCTTTCCCAAGACGAGCGGTTTGTCTTGCATGGCTTCCGACACGAAATCACCTCTCTCGAAATCGCGAAACATCCGTCTGGCGCGACGCGAGTGTAGAAGCGGAGAAATCGAAACTCAACGAGCGGTCAACAGCGTCCCTCGTCACTGCCAGACATCGCGCATACACTCTCGCCCCGTTTCGGGATTTGAAATCTGAAATCTGAAATCTGAAATCTGAAATCTGAAATCTGAAATTTGAGATCTGCGATGCCTCGCTACGACGCCAAGCGCATGGAACCCAAATGGCAAGCCTATTGGCATCAGCACCAGACGTTCAAAACCGGCCCGTTCGATCCGGCGAAAGAAAAACTGTATGTGCTCGATATGTTCCCGTATCCGTCGGGAGCCGGCCTGCACGTCGGGCATCCGGAGGGCTACACGGCGACCGACATCGTCTGCCGCTACAACCGCATGAAGGGGAAACAAGTCCTGCACCCGATGGGCTGGGATGCGTTCGGGCTTCCCGCCGAGGAGTACGCGATCAAGACCGGCACGCATCCGGCGGTCACGACCGCGAAGAACATCGAGACGTTTAAGCGGCAGTTGAAGATGCTCGGTTTCAGCTACGACTGGACTCGCGAGTTGGCCACGACAGACCCCGACTACTTCCGCTGGACGCAGTGGATTTTCCTGCAACTCTTTGACACGTGGTACGACGCCGAATGCTCGTGGACCGGCGCTGACGGCCAGCCGCGCACCGGGCGAGGCCGCCCGATCAACGAACTGCCGATCCCCGCTGATGTCGCCGCTCAGGGCCAAGTCGCGGTGCGACGATACCAAGACAAGCATCGCTTGGCGTATCAGCACGAGGCCCCGGTCAATTGGTGCGCCGCGCTGGGCACGGTGCTCGCCAACGAAGAGGTCATCGACGGTAAGAGCGAACGCGGCGGACACCCGGTCGAACGCCTGCCGCTGCGCCAATGGATGCTCCGCATCACCGCCTATGCCGACCGACTGGGCACCGAACTGGACGACCTCAATTGGCCGGAGTCCATCAAGCTGCTGCAACGCAACTGGATCGGCAGGAGCGAAGGAGCGGAGGTGGATTTTTACATCGGCTCAGAGCGTCGCGCATCGATGCACAAACACCCCGACCACGAACGTGTCCTCTACGATGGATTCGACGCGTGGCTCGCAGAACGAGAGGAATCCTTCTTTCCAACAGAATCAAACAATGATGTGCTCCGCATCTACACGACTCGGTCGGACACGCTGTTCGGCGCGACGTACATGGTGCTCGCGCCGGAGCATCCGGCCGTGGATCGGCTGACGACTCCGGAGCAACGCGCGGCGGTCGATGAGTACCGCAAGCAAGCCACGCTCAAGAGCGACCTCGACCGCACCGACCTCGCGAAGACGAAGAGCGGCGTCTTCACCGGCGGCTACGCGATCAATCCGGTCAACGGCGAGAAAGTTCCCGTCTGGATCGCCGACTACGTCCTCAGCAGCTACGGCACCGGAGCCATCATGGCCGTGCCGGCTCACGATCTGCGCGACTGGGAATTCGCCGTAAAGTTCGGCATCCCGATCATTCCCGTCGTGCAACCGCCAGCCGGATACGAACCATCAAGAGAGGAACGCGACCTCGCCGTGCCGCGCAGCAAGCTTGCCGCCAACCCCACCGGGCTTGCCCCGGTGGCTCGCGGGATTTTGCCCGACTCCGACGTGGCCAAATCAAATTCTCACGAAGTCGTGCAGAATCCTGAATCCACCGGGGCAAGCCTGGTGGGGCGAGCGAATGATTCGGATGACGTCGACTGCCCGTTTGCCGGCCTCGGCACGGCGATCAATTCCGGCGAATACACGGGCCTGCCGACCGCCGAATTCAAATCGAAGATCACCGCCGATCTCGCTGCGGCCGGACTCGGTCGCAAGGCCGTCAACTATCGCTTGCGAGACTGGCTCTTCAGTCGTCAGCGGTATTGGGGGGAGCCATTTCCAATTTGGCATGAGCTGGATGCCAACGGTCAGCCCACGGGACTCCTGCGAACCAATGCCGACTCCGAATTGCCGACCAAGTTGCCGGAGATGGCGGACTTTAGGCCGACCGGCACGCCGGAGCCGATGCTCTCGAAGGCTCCGGAGTCGTGGTTGTTCAAGACGGCGAGCGACGGCACGAAGCTGAAACGCGAGACCAACACAATGCCGCAATGGGCCGGCTCGTGCTGGTACTACTTGCGGTTTGTGGACAACAAGAACAGCCAGCGGTTCATCGACCCGGAATTGGAGAAGCAATGGCTCCCGATTGACCTGTACGTTGGCGGAGCCGAGCATGCCGTTTTGCATCTGCTGTACTCGCGGTTCTGGCACAAGGTGCTGTTCGACCGCGGATACGTTCACACCGCCGAGCCGTTCCAGCGGCTCGTCAACCAAGGCATGATCTTGGGCGAGGTCGAGTTCACTGGCTACCGTAGTCAACCTGTGTGCGACCCACCCACTTCAACCGCCGATCCGATGGGTCGCCCGTTGGTTGACCAAACCTACGATTGGGTCAGCTCCGACGAAGTCACGGATGACGACGACGGAAATGCGATTCTCAAAGCAACTGGCGAGAAGCTCACGCCGGTAAAACTGTTGCCGGACTCGGTGAAGAAGTCCGGCGACTCATTTGTGCTGGCGGATTGGGCCGAGATCCGTATCGAAAGCCGTGCCTACAAGATGTCCAAGTCGCGGGGCAACGTCATCAACCCAGACATCGTCGTGGACAACTACGGAGCCGACTCGCTGCGCCTGTTCGAGATGTTCATGGGGCCGCTGGAAGCCGTGAAGCCGTGGAGCATGCAAGGAGTCGAGGGCGTGTTCCGCTTTCTGGCTCGCGTGTGGCGGACGGTCACCGACGAGAAGGCCGATGACGTGCGTTGGAATTCCGCTGTGCAAGACGTCGAGCCGACGACGGAACAACGGCGGCTGTTGCACAAGACAATTCGCGCGGTCACGAACGACCTGGAAGCGCTCGGCTTCAACACGGCGATCAGTCGGATGATGGAGTTCATCAACGAAGTCAGCGGCTGGGACGTGCGTCCGGTCTCGATCATGAAGCCGTTCGTGCTGTTGCTCAGTCCGTTTGCTCCGCACATCGCGGAAGAGTTGT
>CAYSHJ010000846.1:0-1817 GCA_964430385.1 uncultured Planctomycetaceae bacterium | reverse complement strand
GGCTGCCACCGTGGTCCAGGCGAGATATCCAAGTGCCCTACGCAAAGTAGTTCCTCCTTGAAACCAACTGGCGGGAGACGCTGCAAATGATTGGCATCAGCGAGTTGGCTGTGCGGGACTTGATCGTCTCGCGAGCCAGAGCTTGCGATCCGTCAGGTCAGCCACTCGGCCGACAAGTGATGTGTTTCAGTTCGCCGCGTGAAGAGGTTCTGAGGACGGGAAGGAAGTGGAGAGGATCGAGAGACAGGTTTTTTGGAACCGAAGAGGTGTGCGGCGGGAACGTATGCCAGGCGTGTGACGAGGGTCAACGGGACTTGAGCTAGTTTTGATCACGTTTTTTTCAGATTCGTGAGATCGTCACTCATCACGGCAGAACCTGCTGATCGGCGCACAAGTCGAACGGGATTAGCGAGTGTCGCGTTCCAGACGCCGGTCTTTTCGTGCGACTATTGGGATGACCACAACAGCCCGAGAATTCCCAGTCCGTAAAACGTGTACTCGACATCGGCTTGTTCGTCCCAACTCGCTCCACGAAAGCCGCCGGTAGGAAACTCCAACTGCTCGGTGACGAATGCTTGCAGCGGCGCCGCTTCGAGGAGTCCTGTCAATCCGAAATCCTGCGCGACGAGTAATCCCGTAAACGTCGACAAGCCATCGCAAAAGGGAATGCGCGTGTTGGCCTGCAAGCCTCCCTCGGAGCCGCGTACTAACTTCATGAAATCGCGCAGATCGTTGGCGAGTTGATCGTCGGCGAAGCCGAGTCGCTTCAACAACACGGCCGCCGCCACCGTCGGATTCGTGCCGCTGGATTTCATCGGAGCAATCTCGACGAATCCGCCATCGTCGCGCTGCCGGTCGAATAAGAACTGTCCCAGCTTGTTCGGCTTGGGGACTGTGCGACCGAGCAACTCGTAAGTCATCGCGATCAAGAACGACTGATACGTGCTGCCCAGCGCTCCCTCCACCGACTTCGCATAGCCGCCGTCTGGCGTACGCACGCTTTCCAATTTCGCGACGAGTTGATCGACCCAATCCGTTGTCTCGTTCGCAAACGGGTCAGGCCCGCCAAACGTTTGTGTCACCAAAGCCGCGTACAGCCAACTGACGAGATCGACGACATGCATCGCTCGCCAATCAAAGCTGTTGAGAAATCCGCCGATTTGTTGAGCTTCGCCCACCGACAAGCCGCCCAACACCGCGAGGCCGCGGACCGCAAAGCTCGTGTAGTACAGATCCGAATCTCCCTCGCGACCCCTAAAGCCGCCGTCCTTTCGCTGCCGCGAAAGGATGAACCGCCGATGACGCTCGCGCCGCTCCGGTTCCAACCGCGACAAGCCCGCGGCCAGCCGGCTGCCGAGTTGCATGAGATAAGGATCGGTGTCGGGCATGTCAGAGGTCAGTGGGCAGTGGGCAGAGGTCAGAGGTCAGAGGTCAGAGGTCAGAGGGCAGAGGGCAGAGGTCAGAGGGCGCGGGTTTGGAGTTGTAGGTCGTGGGAGCGTTCGTGGCCACCTTGCTCGCGCCAGGCATCTTTCACCGGCGTGTGCGTTCTGACTCCTGACTCCTGGATTGCATCACGTGATCGCAGCCGGTCAAATCTCGCGCCACGCTCGCCATCCTTCCGAGTGCTTGCTGATGCTTGAACCCGCCGCGCCACACGCTATCTCCTCGATCAAGCCGGTCGCGCCGCGCGCCGGTTCGTTGCGCGAGCTGTTGCAAGTTGCGTTGCCGCTGATCGTCAGTTCGGGTTCGGTGAGCTTGATGTACATCGCCAATCGAGTCTTCCTGACGTGGGACTCGAAGGAATCACTGGCCGCGGT
>CAYSHJ010000845.1:0-5917 GCA_964430385.1 uncultured Planctomycetaceae bacterium | reverse complement strand
ACCGCGTGCGAGCGACCGGCCGTGAGCACATTCCCGTGACGGGCGGCGGACTGATCGTAGCTAACCATGTCTCGTGGGTGGACGGCATCCTGTTGATCCTGAACGCCGAGCGGCCGATCCGCATCATCGCTTGGGCCGACTACGTTTCAACCGGTTTCGTCGGCTGGCTGACGAGGTTGTATGGCGTCATCCCGATCAAGACGACGGAAGGCCCGAAGGCGATCATCACGGCACTCAACATTGCCAAGGAGGCCATTCGAAACGGCGAACTGGTCTGCATCTTCGCCGAAGGTCAACTCACGCGGACCGGACAATTGCAGCCGTTTCAACGCGGACTGATGCGGATCATCGACGGGACTGACGCGCCGGTCATTCCCACGTACCTCGACCAACTCTGGGGCAGCATCTTCAGCCACCGCGACGGCAAGTTGTTCTGGAAACGCCCGCGACGTTGGCCGTATCCTGTGACGATCGTTTTCGGCGAACCGCTGAAAAATCCGGATAACGTCAACGAGGTCCGGTTGGCCGTCGAGAAACTTGGTGTGGAGGCGGCGCTGCAACGCATGGACACTGAACTCATCCCCGCCCGTGTTTTTCTGCGCAAGTGCCGATCTGCGCGATTTCGGACGAAGATCGCCGACTCGACCGGCCAGCAACTGACCGGCGGCAAGCTGCTCGTCGCCACGCTCGTCGTGAAAAAAGTGCTCGAACGCGATTGGCTGAAGGCGGACGAGAAGAACGTCGGTATCTTGCTGCCGCCGTCAAATGGCGGCTTGCTGGCGAACACCGCGATGAGCGTCTCCTGTCGAGTCGCCGTGAACCTGAACTACACGCTCTCCGACAGCGACATCCGGTACTGCATCGAGCAAGCCGGCATCACGCACGTCATCACCAGCCGACGGTTTCTGGAAAAAAGACCGGTCGAATTCGACGCCACCACGCAAGTCGTCTGTTTGGAAGACGTGAAGGACCGCGCGACCGGCTTCGACAAACTCAGTGCCGCCGTCGCCGCGCACTTGACGCCGATCGGGCTACTGGAACGCTGGCTCGGCCTGACACGCATCCGGCCGAACGACTTGATGACGATCATTTTCTCATCCGGCTCGACGGGACAACCGAAGGGCGTGATGCTCTCGCATCACAATGTGGGTTCCAATGTCAGCTCGGCCGATCAGTTGTTCCAGATCAAACGAACCGATGTCATTCTGGGTGTGCTGCCGTTCTTCCACAGCTTCGGCTACACGCTGATGATGTGGCTGCCGCTGAATGTCGATTGCCAGGCGGTGTACCATTTCAACCCGCTCGACGCGCGCACGGTGGGTGAGCTATCGCAGAAATACAAAGTCACGATCGTCGCCGCCACGCCGACGTTTCTGAAGACGTACCTCAAACGCTGCGACAAAGAACAATTCACAACGCTCGACTTGGCGATCGTCGGTGCCGAAAAACTGCCCCTCGCGCTCGCCGATGAGTTCAACGACAAGTTCGGCGTCATCCCCACCGAAGGCTACGGCTGCACGGAACTGTCACCGCTCGCGGCCGCGAACGTTCCCGATCATCGCTCGCGAGGAATCACGCAGATCGGCACCAAGATCGGCACTGTCGGCCGAGCCGTCCCAAACGTGTGCGCGAAGATCGTCGACGCCGATTCGTTCGCGGAACTCGGCACCAACAAGCCTGGCCTGCTGCTGATCAAAGGCCCGAACGTGATGATCGGTTATCTCAACCAGCCTGATAAGACGAGCGCCGCGATTCGGGACGGCTGGTACAACACCGGCGACATCGCCGAGATCGACGACGACGGCTTTATCAAAATCACTGGCCGCCTCAGTCGCTTCTCGAAGATTGGCGGCGAGATGGTCCCTCACATCCGTATCGAGGAAGAGTTGCTCAAGATTGTGGAAGTCCCCGACAGCGACGACACCGATATCAAGCTCGCAGTGACGGCTGTCCCCGACGATAAGAAAGGCGAACGACTCATCGTCCTCCATAAGAAGCTGCCGAAGTCAGTGGACGAAGTTCTGAAGGAACTCAGCTCGTGCGGGTTTCCGAACCTCTGGATTCCGTCAGCAGATTCGTTCTTGGAAGTCGAGAGCATCCCGCTCCTCGGCACTGGCAAACTCGACCTCAAGGGTATCAAGCAGCGAGCGCTGGAAGCATTCGGCCCGAAGTGAATTCCTCGTTTGCATGTCCCCGCGCCGGCGAAACGGTAAACCGGCGAGAGAGTTAAGGAAGGAAAGTGGATTTCAGACTCAGCAAGCACACCATTGTGTCGCTTCGTTTTGCGTCCCGTCATCGTCCTCGCCGCTCCTTGACACCTTTCTAAATCAGCCGCTATCGTTCCGCCCGTTTTGCGTGACTGGAATTTCCGGTGACTTGTGTCAGGTTTCACAGATCGTCCTGCCGAAAACATCCGGGCGAACCGCGATAATCGACGACCGCTTCCGGGGGATTAGCTCAGTTGGGAGAGCGCTTGCATGGCATGCAAGAGGTCAGGGGTTCGAGCCCCCTATCCTCCATTAAACTTACGTCGATAAACTAGGTCACTGTCACAGAAGTTGTCACTGAATCGGCCCCCTGGATGGCGGGAACCATCCAGGGGTGCCTCTCACAAGCGGACCTTCCGGCCAGCTTGGTACCACACCAGCGGTCTCAGTTCGGGAGGTTCGATCATGTCTCGTGGCAATCCTGCGCCCTGGTTCCGCCCCAATCGGAACACCTTCTACGTCACGCTTGACGGCAAGCAGATCAATCTGCGAACAGCGGACAAGGCGGAAGCATTTCGCCGATGGCATGAGTTGCTCGTGAAGCAACCAGAGTCGGTGCCGCCTCAACAGTTGTCCGTCGTGGTTGTGTTGGCCGAGTTCGCCGAGTGGTCGCAGAAGCACAACAGCGACAGCACCTATGACTGGTATCGGCGTTATCTCGACAGCTTTGTCAGCACGTTGCCGCCAGGCTTGCTCGTGCCCGAGTTGAAGCCATTTCATCTCACGCATTGGATCGATCAACATCCGGCCTGGGGTGCGAACAGCCGGCGTGGTGCCATCAGTGCGGTGAAGCGGGCTTTCGATTGGGCCGTGACCAAAGGCTATCTGGAGAACTCGCCGGTGCGGCGTGTGAAGCGTCCCGCGATTCAGCGTCGCGAGACGACGCTCACGGTCGAGCAGCGAAATCTCATTTTGGAGAAGGCCACCGACGAGGCGTTTCGCGATCTCGTCAGGTTGATCCAAGAGACGGGCGTTCGACCGCAAGAAGTGCGGGCCGTCGAGGCACGGCATGTTGATTTGGAGAACGGCTTGTGGGTATTTCCGCCGAAAGAGCACAAGACGGGACAAAAGACCGGCAAACCACGGGTCGTATATCTGACACCCACCGTCCTCGAAATCACGCGGCGACTTGTGCAACGAACACCCATAGGGCCGATCTGCCGGAATTCGCGAGGCTTGCCCTGGACGCGAAATTCCATTCGACAGCGTTTTCGAGGATTGCGGCGTCGGCTCAAGGATCAGTTGCCGGCGGATTTGTGTGCCTATCATTTTCGGCATAGCTATGCGACCGATGCATTGGAGCGGGGAGTTGATCCCATCACGGTGGCGGAGTTGATGGGGCACAGTGATGCGACAATGGTCAGTCGCGTCTATCAGCACTTGTCGAAACGCACGGACCACATGAAAGCCGCCGCTTTGAAGGCGGTCGGCCAAAGTGTTTCGACACCAATGGCGACATCGTGACCGCATTGACGGGAATTACACGACCTGCCGATTGCAGATTCGTCGGCTGTTGGCAGGTTAATTCCCAAGCTTTTCGGTTCTCGTCGGACACTCGAATGCCTCCACGTTCTAAACCGAAGCGATGCACGCACAGGCGGCCTGAAGCGATTGCGTCGTAGACTGATCGTACGCTGACACCGTAATGGGCTGCGATCTCTTTGACTGTCCACCAATGTTGGATAGAAACAATCGGGTTCATTGTGCATCCGCCTGGCTGACATGAAGAAGCTGTCACTGTTAAAGGAAGACACGCGGCGAGCCAACTGGCGACGGCTCGCCGCGACGCCGTGAGCGATTATTCGCTCAACGTCACCTGCGACTCCTTGGACTCGACATAGTCGGCGGCGAGTTTCAGGACGCGGATGGCTTGCGGCAGTTCGGCGAGATTGAAGGACGACGTGTACTTGACCTCTTCGCCATCGAGGTAGCGCTTCTGTAAGTTCACGCTGCGGAGCGTGCGTTTGCCGTCGTCGGCGTCGATCTCGTGAGCGAACACCGAGGCGGACACGAAGCCAATCCGGATAACTCGTTCGGGTTTGCGGGAAGACATGTTGAGCACCTTTTGTTGTCGTGGTCACCGCGCGGTCCGAGAGGCCACGCGACCGATGTGTTTCGTACTGACCATCAGCACGAAGACGAGGAGCGTGCTCGGTATCTCGAAAGGTGAGAACCGGGGTTAACGAATGGGCGAGCAGTTGCTCGCAATGTCGGCCGAGGATCGGTGACTGGTTCGCCGCATGGCGAACGCCATCACGTCTCGCTGGGCTTCCTGATGGACCGGACGGTCACGGGCCGATGGGCCATCAACGATCGGCTGAATTGACTACGTACTTGTTTTCGGTTTGACGGCGGCCAGCATGTTCGGCTGGCGGCTGCGAACCTTCACGGCCTTCTCCAAGCAGCGCCAGCACAACGTGGCATCACGGAGAAAGCCATCGGCGAAGTCGGCAGTGATCGCTTCCTTTTGTTTTTCGCACCAAGTGCAAGTCGCGGTTTCGTGCCAAGCAGTGATATGGATTTCCATGAGCAGGATTCCTTTCTCGGACGGGCTTCTATCGGTGAACGGCGCGATGATGATCGCGCCGACAATCACGAGAGAGCGCGTCGCGAGAGAGGTTCACGGCGGCGATGAAAGTGGCGATACAAGATCGCGGTGATCAGCCGAGGATTGGTCGCTGGTCCGCAAGATCGTGGACGCTACGACGTTTCGACTCGGCTGGTCTTCGACGGATCGAAGACAGGGGACGCGCCGGGCTGCGTCCCCAGATGCAACACGACTTTGCGTTGGTGTCGGTCAGAGGCTGAAACGGCCCACTGGCACAAACAGAAGACGCAAGGTCTCGATGGTAGGGGAGCACTCAGGTTACTCCCTCGGTCATCTTCAAAGGATTGCCAGAAGTCCGACGATGACGGTGATCGCAATCACCGTGAGATCAAAGAGCTTTCCTGGCGGTTGCCAACGTGGCCGACGGTACGGTGTAAGGTCCGGCTCGTAGGCCAGCGACAAGTTCTTGCAAAAACGTCGCGTGAAATTTCTCCAGAAATTGAGTTTCGAGGGTGACATAAGAGGGTGAGGAAACAAGTAAAAGACCGTCTTGCAAAGACGGACTGACAACACGATTGGCTGACGCGGTCCTGAGCCTGGCCAGCCATCGCGAGACAGTCGATAACAGTTTTCAAGCTCAGGCTGATCGCAATGAGATTGCTGAGTCTTGAAAACATTGTTCAAAAGAGCGCGTCGCGAGAAAGGTTCACGGCGGCGATGAAAGTGGCGATCCAAGATCGCGGTGATCAGCCGAGGATCGGTCGCTGGTCCGCAAGATCGTGGACGCTACGACGTCTCGATTCGGCCGGTCTTCGACGGATCGAAGACTGGGGACGCGCAGGGCTCGCGTCCCCGGATGACAACACTACTTCGCGTCGGCCTCGGTCTCGGCGTTTACGATGCTCGCCCAGGCTTGTTGCAGCAGCAACGCGGCGACGGGCAGATCATCTCGGCCGAGACTGTTGGTCGATTTGAATTCATCCCCTTCGCGGTAGGTCCGCGTGAGGGACACCTTGGAATAGATCCGTTCGCCTTCGGGTGTCTTGACCGTGTTGTGAAACACGCTGGCCGCGACGCCATTCGAGCGGAAGACCTTCCAAGG
>CAYSHJ010000844.1:0-4572 GCA_964430385.1 uncultured Planctomycetaceae bacterium | reverse complement strand
GGCAAATGCGGCGAGGTTGTGGGTTCATCCAATTTCATTGGACCACGTTCAACCCCAGCCGAGTGCATGATCAAATCACCGAATGGGTCGGCGGGTACTTCGACTATCAGACCGGCACGGCGTCCAATAAATGGTTCTCGGCCATTCAAACCTGGGACGCGGACGTCACGCTTGGTCAAGCCGAGCACCCAATCCTGCGCGGCGTGAAGCCGTTCTCGGCTCGCGAAGAGTTCTATTACAACCTGCGTTTCCGCGACGGCGACGACCGCCTGCAACCGATCTGGCTGACGAAGCCGCCGGGACAAGCGAAGGATCACGTCGTCGCGTGGGCCGTGCAGCGCAAAGACGGCGGCCGAGGTTTCGGCACCACGGGTGGGCATTTCTTCCAAAACTGGTGGGACGACAATTTTCGCCGCACGATTCTGAACGCGATCGTCTGGACCGCTGGCTGGGAAATCCCGGCCGGCGGCGTCGAATCGCGGATGGATGAGCCGATTCGCATGCTGATCGTGACCGGACACAATCATCCGGCTCACGATTGGCGAAAGACGACCGCCGCGTTGATTCCGGTGCTCGAACAAGACCCGCGCGTGATCGTCAACGTCACCGAGAATCCGGAAGACCTTGCTCAAGTTCGTAGTTCCGCCTTCAGGCGGTCTGCAAAAACGACCACAGAAAACAACCGCCTAAAGGCGGAACTACGAACTGCGGAACTACGAACTGATCTCATCGTCCTGAATTACAGTAGTTGGGACCGACCGGGACTGAGCAAAGAGGCTCAAGCCGGCTTGAAAAAGTTCTGCCAGGACGGCGGAGGGCTGTCGATCATTCATTTCGCGAACGGCAGTTGGACTGACACGTTGCCGTACAAGGAATCCGATTGGCCGGAGTTCCGCACGCAGATCGTCCGCCGCATTTGGGATCACAAGCCGGGACTGAGCGGCCACGACGCCTTTGGCATCTTCAAAGTCGAGCTGACGGCTGCTGGAGAAAAGCATCCGATCACGGCCGGTCTCGCGCCGTTTGAGACTCAAGACGAACTCTATTTCCGCCAGCAAGGCGAACTGCCGATCGTGCCGCTCGTGACGGCCGTCTCGAAAGTCACGAAACAGAATGAGGCGCTCGCGTGGGCCTACGAGTACGCCGGTGCTCGCGTGTTTCAAACGGTGCTCGGACACGCCGACGTGTCGATCCGCAACGCCGGTGCGTTAATCCGCCGAGGTTCCGTGTGGGCCGCGCGGCGTGACAACATCTCGTTCGACCCGCCGACGGCGATCACCGAGAACACGCTCTTTCGCAGCGGCAGCCCGTGGACTCTTGAAGATTCACTGAAGCGCGGTGGAGTGACTGCGGCTCCGCCAGCGAAACCGGCAAAAGAATTCTCGCCGACGACGGCCGGGCGCTTCGGCAATGGCCTCGATACGCGAGCTGGCGGGGCGTTTGTGAACCATCAGGCGTCGTTCCGTCGCTTACCGCTGACCGTCGAATTGTGGGTGAAGCTCGACAGCAAGCAGAGCTACAACATCCTTGTCGCCAACGAACTCAAGTCGTCACCGACGCATTGGGAAGTCTTCACGATGCCTGGTTCGGGACACCTCTCGGTTTACACACCCGGCCTCCAGCCCGATCACGTCCGTTCGTCGGCCGATGTTGCCGACGGGAAATGGCATCATGCTGCGATGACGTTCGAGCCGAAATTGATTCGACTATTCGTCGACGGCCGGCCAGTCTCCGAGCAAGCCGTGAGCGGCGGAGCCGGCTTCGAGGCTGCTCTCAAAGAGAATGCTTCCGCCGGGCAGGGCGAACTGGCGATTGGCACGCTCGTCGATCAAACGATCGGTTGCGACGGCATCATCGACGATGTGCGAATCTCGACCGCAATTCGCTCCCTCGACAAAGTTCCGACCGAGGCGATGAAGATCGACGACCAGACGATCTCGCTGTGGAACTTTGACGACCTCACAGCGGGCGGCAGCTTTGTCGATGCGTCGGCGAGCAAGCTCAAGGCGTGGTTGCCCGGAAGTGCGGACGGTATGCCCGCGTCGGCTGCAAAAAAAAAGTAGACGGGGCACTCCGTGACCCGAACTCCACGTCACGGAGTGACGCGATTACCTTGGCACAATCTGGCAAAATCACCGGCCACTGGGGCGAGGACGCCGTCGGCTTCAAGTGGACGGAGCAAGACTCCGTCGACGATCGCTGGAAGCTGATGGACACAGGCCGATTCCTGAGCGCGACGATCGTCACGCCGACCGAGACGACGCTCAAAGGAATCGCCGTTCGCGTCGGCGATAACAGCGAAGCGGCGGTGCTGTTCGACACGGAATTGCTCCGCCTGAGTTGCGGCTGGACTGGCGAATTCTTGCGATTCGATCCCGCACGTTACGGCATCATCGCTCCGCCGACAGTCGGGGGTTCGGTCATCTTTTCATCCCCGCGTCAGCCCGGCTGGTCGCTAGCGGGACAATTCAAAGACCCGCGACCAAAGCCGTTCGGCCCGTTGCCGCGCGAGTGGGCCAAGTATCGTGGCCTGTACCTCCACGGCGACCGCGTTGTCTTCAGGTACACGGTCGGACCGAAGGAAATCGAAGTCTTGGAGTCTCCGTGGCTGGAGACGGTCAGCGGCGAGAATTTCATCACGCGCGAGTTGGAAATCGCCCCATCGGCAGCGGAAGTGGAATTGCTCGTGGCGTCAGCGGGCACGAACGTGAAGCTGGTCTGCGAGTCGAACGTCGCCACACTGGAACGCCACGACGGTAAAAGCGCGATCACCGTAAAGGTCGCCGCTCACGACAAGTCGGTGCGGCTCAAGCTGTTTGTTCCGGCCTTGCCGAACTCCGCGACCTCTGTGTTCAAAGACACAAAACCAAAAGCACAAAGCTCGCAAAGATCGCGAAGTGAACACGAAGGCGAGACGTCGCTGCGGCGGTTCGTACGACCCGGTCCCGCACGCTGGACGGCGGAGATCACGACGCGCGGTGTTGTCTCGGAGAAGACGGATGCGCTCGTCGTCGATACGCTGACGTTGCCATTCGACAACCCGTACAAGTCGCTGATGTTTGTCGGTGGGCATGATTTCTTCGAGTTCGTCGTTCCGCCTTCAGGCGGTCGCAATGACCATGCGAGTGAAACTCAACCGCCTAAAGGCGGAACTACGAACCACGCCGCGATCTGCACGCTGCATGGCGATGTATGGCTCGTATCCGGCATCGACGACAAGCTGGAGAAGCTGACGTGGAAGCGGTTCGCGTCCGGGTTGTTTCAGCCGCTCGGTCTGAAGATCGTCAAGCACCAAATCTACGTCGTCGGTCGAGACCAGATCACTCGCCTGCACGACACGAACAACGACGGCGAGGCGGACTTCTACGAGAACTTCAACAACGACGGCCAAGTCACGGCCAACGGCCACGAATACGTCACTTGTCTGGAAACTGATTCGCAGGGCTGGTTCTATTTCCTGAAGGGGAACTGCGACGGCAAAACGGATCACGACGGCTGCCTGCTGCGCGTCTCACCTGATGGCCGGAAACTGGAAGTCGTCGCGACCGGCTTTCGCAACTCGAATGGTTTAGGTATCAGGCCGATTTCCGACTTGGTGCCGCCCGAGCATACGCCCAACGTCATCGGCGATGACATCATCACCGTGGCTCCGCAAGAGGGTGAATGGACGCCGGCCTCAGCGATTTTTCAGGTGCGGCAAGGCGGGTTCTACGGCTACGTCCCATCGGCGCATCGCGCGGAATCGCCGCAGGAGTTCACACCGCCGCTGTGTTGGATTCCTCGATTGCAGGACAACTCCAGCGGCGGACAGGTGTGGGTGCCATCCGGAACCTGGAAGTCGCTTTCCGGAATGCCACTGCATCTGTCCTATGGAACCAGCCGGATGTTTCTGCTGTTGTGCGAGCAACTCGATCCGCGATTTGATATCTCAGATCTCAAATCTCAGATCTCAGATCTCAGATCTCAAATCTCAGATCTCAAATCTCAAGGCGCCACAGTTTCGTTGCCGCTGTCGTTCGAGTCGGGCGTGATGCGCGGACGGTTTCGTCAAGATGACGGGCACTTATACGTGAGCGGACTGCGCGGCTGGGTGAGCAACGCGGCCAAGGATGCTTGCCTCCAGCGGGTGCGATACACCGGTGAGCCGCTCGATCTGCCGTTGAGCATCACGGCCTTCCCAAACGGTGTGTTGCTGAAGTTCAGTGATCCACTCGATCCGGCGGCGGCGGAAGACCCGGAAAACTACCGGGTGCAGCAATGGAACTATCGTTGGTCAGCGGCGTATGGATCGCCCGAATTCAAAGTCTCGAACCCCTCGCAAGAAGGGCGAGATGAAGTCGAGGTTCTTTCAGCAACGCTGCTTCCTCCGGAACGGGGCCATGCCGTCTTCGTGGAACTCTCTACTGTTCAACCGGTCAATCAACTCTCCCTTCAACTGACGTTGAAGTCGGCTGGCGGACGGCCAATTGAGCGGCGTGTCGATGCCACGATCAACGCGCTCCGCCGTGATCTGTTTCAGTTCGACAAGAAGCCGCCGAAAGCACGTCCCGGCCAACTTGCCGACGAGGTGCG
>CAYSHJ010000843.1:0-1994 GCA_964430385.1 uncultured Planctomycetaceae bacterium | reverse complement strand
CGATGTGATGAAGAGATCGATGGCCTGCAGTTGTCTCCTAGCACTCTGTGCCGCCCTCTGGTCTCAGGGGGTCGGCGCCCAGGGAATGGTCGACTCTACGATTGTAGCCAGCGAGGTACAGAGTTTTGAACTCGGCGTGGGAAAGTCCAAGGTGGTCGATCTCACTACACCGATCAAGCGGGCGTCTCTGGCGAATCCGGAGGTGGCCGACACCGTCGTGCTTTCGCCAAAGCAGATCTACCTGACCGGCAAATCTGTCGGCGTCACGACGTTGACCCTGTGGAAAGAAAATGGCGAGCTGTTTTCCGCATTCGACGTCACGGTCAGCCCGGATTTGACCCAGCTGCGGGAACAGTTGCACAAGATACTCCCTGATGAGAAGGATATTTCGGTGATGGCGACGCACGATCACGTGACGTTGTCCGGCGCCATCAGCAATCTGGCTCGTCAGTCACGGGCGCTTGAAATCGCCGAGCCCTATGCGCCGAAGAAAGTTGTGAACTTACTCCAAGTGGGAGGCGCACAACAAGTCATGCTCGAGGTTCGTGTCGCAGAAATGGACCGGAACCTTACTCGTCGAATCGGCGTCAATATGTCCGGAGTGGGACAAGGGGGCAATTTCGGCTTGACGGCTCTCAACTCCATCACCTCACTGACTGGTCCAGGTACCACACTGAGTGGCACAGCATCTGGTCCCCTGGAACAGCTTTTATCAGGCGCGGTCAATGCGCTGGTGAAGTTCCAGACCGGGGACATTACATGGACCGGATTTATCGATGCCTTGAAACAGGAAGATGTGGTGAAAGTGTTGGCGAAGCCGACATTGGTGGCGGTCAGCGGACAGGAGGCCCAGTTTCTCTCAGGCGGAGAATTTCCATTTCCTGTTCCGCAGACGCTCGGAATCGTCACCATCCAATATAAGAAATTCGGGGTCGGGCTGTCCTTCACCCCCACGGTGCTTGCGAACAATCGCATCAGCATGGCGGTAGCTCCGGAAGTGTCCGAGCTGGATTTCGCCAACGCGCTCCAGTTTCAGGGATTTCTTATTCCTACGATCGCCACCAGACGAGCGACGACCGTTGTCGAACTCGCCGATGGGCAAAGCTTTGCGATCGCCGGCTTACTGCGTGACAACGTGCGTGAACAAGTCCAGAAGTTTCCGGTCCTCGGCGACATCCCCGTGCTGGGCGCGTTGTTTAGAAGTTCGCGTTTTGTGAAGAATCAGACTGAGCTGGTGATCATCGTGACGCCGCACTTCGTCAAACCGATGGACGTGGCACAGTTGGCTTTGCCGACCGACACGTTTGTCGAGCCGAACGATTGGGAGTTCTACCTGATGGGTTGGACAGACGGACTCGGTTATGCCCCGCAAGCCAAGCAGGCTCGTGACGGACGGCTTGCTGAGACGACGGTGTCCCGGAGACTGGACGGCAATTTTGGCCACATGGTCCAGTAGCAGGTGTGCGTGATGACGAATAGCAAATCGTTCAGCCAATGAAATGATAAAGGAGCACGCTATGAAGGGATTGCTGCTGACAGGAATTGGGCTTTCGATTGTCGCGGTTGTCTCCGTGACAGGATGTACAAAACGGCCTACGACACTGGGGCCGGATTTCGGGCTGGCCTATACCATGGCGAACGATCATCAGACGCTCAATCCGGATGCGGGAAATAATCTCGATCCCGTTCAGGGGTTAGAAGATGGGGCGGCCGCGAAACACACCATGGAGCGCTATAGATCGTCGTTCGAGAAGCCGGAAGACATTCGAAAACCCATGGCGAATCCTTCGATGATCAGTACAGGTATTCAAACGAGGTAGATGATGATGCGCGTGCACAAGAAACTTCGATCAGAATCGGGCGCGTCGGCTGTTGAGTTCGCCTTGCTGCTGCCAGTGCTCATGATGATCCTGTTCGGGATTATCGAGTTTGGCTTGGCCCTCTACCGGCAGTCGATTTTGACCAATGCCAGCCGAGAAGGGGCGCGGCTTGGA
>CAYSHJ010000842.1:0-2454 GCA_964430385.1 uncultured Planctomycetaceae bacterium | reverse complement strand
GACGACTGTCGGCAGGAAACGGTTGAGCGTTTGCTCGGTGCAGCCATACGGGTAATCGACCATGTACGGCAAAGCATCGACCATCGCGCCGGCCAATGTCGGCGAGTAGCGCACTTCCAGCCGCGACTGATTCACACGCCGTTCCTTCGGCACGTCGATCGTCACGCTGCCGGAGTTCTTGTCGGGGCGGATCACGCCCGACCAACTCTCGGTCTTCAACATGCCATGCACGAACGCCGGGAACTTCATCTCCATCGCGTCGGATTCTTCGTCCGTCAGAGCTTTCATGCGTACGACCGCTTGGCCTTCGTTCGTGACCTTCACGCGCCAATCGACTCGCTTTTCACCACCGGCGGGGATCGTGATGCGTTGCGTGACTTGCGACGCGCCGATCGCCTCGACCTCGCCCTTCACGGCCGGCCCGATGGGCACGAGCACGTCACCGTCGAGTTCCAGAATCGCGTCCACCTGCTTGTCGATCTTCAGGTAGTTGTGGACGTTGGCCGACAGGACGACCTCATCCTTCTGCACGAAGAACCGTGGGGCTTGCAGCCTCACGAGCAGATTTTTCTTGGTGACGATTTCAGCCTCGCCCTGCCCGACCTTCGTGCCGTGACCCAACGCCCAGCACTTCACTTTCCAGCCGGTGAGTTGCTCCGGCATCGCCAGCGCGATCTCGGCAACGCCGTCCTTGTTCGTCGTGACCGCCGCCGCCCAAAACGCGGTGTCCGCAAAGTTGCTGCGAACCGTCGGCTGCACCACGTTCGGGAGGCCGGGTTCTTGCAGGCTGTTGGCGTCTGTTCCATCGGCCGCCTTATCTGCTTGGTCCATCATGAACAATGGTGCGTTTCCATTTTTCGCGAGCGCGCCGGCTGGTGCCATCGCACCGCCCAGCCCGCCTCCACCGAAACCACCGGCCATACCCCGCATCGCGCGGCCGGAAGAACGAGTCGCGGTTTGCGTCGCGATGCCATCCATCTCATCGATCACAGCACCCCCGAACACGCCGAGGTCGTTCATCGAAATCTCGCCCTGTTTCACCAAATTGTCGGTGTGGCGGTAGAGGCTTGATTCCGATTGCGGATGATGGTGGCGACGCCACTTCCAGAAGAAGTCTTTGATCTCCGGCACGTTCGAGCCGCCCGAGATGTATTCGACCGACTTGTCGTAAACGCTCAGCACGGTCGAGCCGACAAACGGCTTGCCGGCAAAGTCGGTCAGTTTCACTTGCACCTTCGCTGGCGAGCCGGGTTTGTATTCCTCTTGGCTGGGCTGCACGGCAACGTTGAGCACGCGTTTCTCCGGCGGGACGACGACTTCGCGCGTCTCCTGATGCAATTGGCCATCGGCGACAGTCAGAGCCTCGACGAAAAAGTTCGGCATGTCCCGTTGTACGACATTGACCTGTTCGAGATGGCTCTTGCCATCGAGCTTGATGAGCTTCGGTGGCAGATACACGCCGTTGGCCGGACGCAGGAAGAGCAGCACCGCGCCGCCGGCTTTGTTCGTGTTGATCATCAACTTGATTTTCTCGCCCGGCGCGTATTCCTTCTTGTCCGTCACCAGTTCGAGATCATTGAATCGGAATTCCTGACCCTTGAAGCCATCACCGCGCACGACGAACAGATAGCCCCCTTCGATCGTGCGCGGCTGGCTAGCGGGGGGCGTTAGTCCCCCGGTTGGTTCGGTGGTTGATTTTTCGTTCGTCGCAACCGGCGGGCTAACGCCCCCCGCTAGCCGTCTGAGATTGTTGGTCAGTTTGTAACTCAAGCGATATTGTCCGGCCTTGGCGGCTTTGAGTTGCTGACGTGCTCGGCCTTCTTCGTTCGTGTCGAGCTTCCAAGTTTGCACGGCCTTCTCGACCGGCTCGTTCTTCTCGTTATAGCTGATCGCGAACAGAGTCAGCTCGCCCGTGCCTTGGATCGGCTTTTGATCGAGCGTGTGCGCCGTGAAGCTGGCTTCGATGTCGTCGCCGGCTCGGTAGTGGCCGTGATCGACCCAGGCGAAGACGCGGAACGGTTGCCGCGCGACAAGTACGCTCCCCTGCCCCACGATCGTGCGCCGCGACTGATCGACAACCTCGACCGTAATCTGGTACGAGTGATCGGTGTTGGAATGCACTTCCTTCGCCAGCGCCGTGTCGATCTCGACTTGCACCGTGCCATCTTCACCGATCTCGCCTT
The DNA here is from genome assembly GCA_964430385.1 of uncultured Planctomycetaceae bacterium. GTDB lineage: Bacteria > Planctomycetota > Planctomycetia > Planctomycetales > Planctomycetaceae > CAYSHJ01. The sequence goes on along the minus strand of CAYSHJ010000842.1, from coordinate 271 downwards.
CGCGTTCGGCGACGACTTCGGGAGCTTCGTGACCGCGACCCCACCACATCGGGATCGGCCGCTTGCAGCCCCAGCGCGACCAGCCGGGATACCAGGCGTAATCGCTCGCGAACCACCAATAGCCGCGGCCGTAGAACCAGTCCCACGCCGCGTACGGATACCACTCGCTGCTGTGGCTGGTCCGCAGGACTTTGTACTTCACCTTGGCCTTCGTGACCGGAGCACCAAAAAAATACTTCGCCTGAATCGTCGCCGTGATCTTCTCCCCGAG
>CAYSHJ010000841.1:0-6223 GCA_964430385.1 uncultured Planctomycetaceae bacterium | reverse complement strand
AAGCCGGTGATGACCTCGTCCGTGACCAACAGCACGTCGTAACGATCGCAGATCTCACGGATGCGCGGGAAGTAATCGTCGGGTGGCACGATCACTCCGGCCGAACCTTGCACCGGTTCCGCGAAGAACATGGCGATCGTGTCCGGGCTCTCGCGCAGGATCGCTTGTTCGAGTTCATTCGCGGCGGCGAGGCCGGGACTGACTCCCGGGGGCGCGGCGTAGCGAAACGGGTAGGGCGACGGAATGTGGACGAAACCCGGCACGCGCGGCTCGAACATCGGCCAGTAGCTCGCGATCCCTGTGGCACTCATCGCGCCCAGCGTCGTGCCGTGATATCCCCACTGGCGGCAGATGACTTTCGTTTTTTCCGGCCGCCCCTGCATGCGCCAGAAATAGCGAGCCGTCTTGAAGCACGTGTCACTCGACTCGCCGCCTCCCGACGTGAAGAAGAACCGCCGGATCGACGGATAGCACAGCCCGGCCAATCGCTCGGCCAACCGGATCGCCGCTGGATTCGAACTGCCAGCGTAGTTCGAGCAATACGGCAGCGTCTGCATCTGCGCGGCGGCGGCTTCGACCAGTTCTGTTCGCCCGTGTCCCGCGACCACGTTCCACAAGCCGGACAAGCCGTCGATGTACTCTTTGCCGTCCGCGTCGACCAGAATCGCCCCGTCGCCACGCACCCAAACGTGCCCGCAACTTTCGTGCAGCTTGCGGTTGTGCAACGGATGGATCAGGTGAGCCAGATCGGCCCGCAGAAACTCAGCTTTCGTGGTGGACATGGCCGGCAGGGTACGGCCCGATGGAGGTGCTTTCAACTCGGGCCTGAGCGCGATCGACACGAACGAGCGCAAACCCCACCGACCTCGCGTCGGTGACTGGCGGGATTCTGCACTATTCGAGTCGTGCCGCACCGCCATTCGGACGCCGAGTCGTGCAAAGTCCTGCGAGCCACTGGGACGCCGAGTCGTGCAAAATCCCGCAAGCCACTGGGGCAAGCCCAGTGGGGGGGAAGCGTCAAGGGGTGGTTTATAGGTACTCGTTGATGATGTTCTCGATCAATTCCTGTCGGCCGCTTTCGTTCGGGGTGGGGTTGCCTTTTTGGAGCATGTACGTTTCCAACTCCACAAAGCTGGTGGTGCCCGCGTCGATTTTTTGGCCAATGCCGCTGTCGTAGCTGCGATAGCGGTTTTTGACGATCTCGGCGAGGACGCCGTCTTTGCGGATTGCGGCGGCGATCTTCAGGCCGCGAGCGAAGGCGTCCATGCCGCCGATGTGCGCGTAAAACAAGTCGATGGGCTCGAAGCTTTCGCGGCGGACCTTGGCGTCGAAATTGACGCCGCCCGGCGCGAGGCCGCCTTGTTTGAGGATCACTAACATGCACTGCGACGTGAGATAAATGTCGGTCGGGAACTGGTCGGTGTCCCATCCGAGCAGCAGGTCGCCAGTGTTGGCGTCGATGCTGCCGAGGGCGCCTTGGATCGAGGCGTATTCCAGCTCGTGCATCATCGTGTGACCGGCGAGCGTCGCGTGGTTGGTTTCGATGTTCAGCTTCACAATTCCTTCCAGGCCGTTCGCGCGAATGAAGTTCAGACAGGCGGCGGCGTCATAGTCGTACTGGTGCTTGGTTGGCTCTTTGGGTTTTGGCTCGAAGAGGAACTGACCATTGAAGCCGATCGCTTTGGCGTGGTCGTGAGCCATGTGCATGAACTTAGCGAGATGATCCAGCTCGCGTTTCATGTCGGTGTTGAAGAGGTTCATGTAGCCTTCGCGGCCGCCCCAGAAGACGTAGTTTTCGCCGCCGAGGCTGTGCGTGACTTCGATCGCTTTCTTCACTTGGGCTGCCGCGTACGCAAACACCTCGGCGTTGCAGCTTGTCGCCGCGCCATGCATGAATCGCGGATTCGAGAACAGATTCGCCGTGCCCCACAGCAGCTTGATGCCGGTGCGGCCTTGAGCCTCTTTCAACTTGGCGGCCACTTGGTCCAGAACCTTGTTGGTCTCGGCGAGGCTTGATCTTTCGGGAGCCACATCGCGATCGTGGAAGCAATAGAACGGTGCGCCAAGTTTCTCGATAAATTCGAAGGCGACGTCGACGCGTTTCAATGCATTCTCGACCGAGTCGCTGCCGTCATCCCACGGTCGCTGCATCGTGCCGGGGCCGAACGGGTCGCTCCCCGTGCCACGGAACGTGTGCCAGTAGCAGACGCTAAACCGCAGCCAATCCCGCATCGAGCGTCCGGCGACGACCTCGTCGGCGTTGTATTGCTTGAACGCCAGCGGGTTCTTCGATCGGGGGCCTTCGAATGCGATTTTGGGGACGTTTGGGAAGTGGCTAGTCATGCTGTGTTGCCTTGTTGTTTGGGAATGGTCGCCAGCGTAGCCCGCTCTCGCCGAGAGCGGGAACCGGCTCTCGGCGAGAGCCGACGACATTGCGGCCTTGCCGCGCTAGCAACTTAGCGGCTGGCTCGCGCCGCTTCCATCATGACGACATCACGAATCATTCAGGCCACAAGGGCCTGGACTACGGATACGGGAATTGCTGTGATGCATGCGGATGTCGCGAAGTCGCCTGGCGGATCATCTGGACTTGTCGCTGATTTCGAGGTTGCGATACAAGCCACCCTTTTCAGGAAATCTGAAATTCGATCTCCGCGATCCGAGATGTCGGACCGGGAGCGAACAGAGAGCAAGGATGCTCATGTCAACATCGCGCTGGTTCCACGCTACCACGGGTCTGCTGAGCGGACTGGCGTTGTTTTCGGGAGTTTGTCAGTTCTGGTTGCATTGCGGTACGTCGCTCGCGGCGCAGACCGGGTTGGCGAGCATGCTGATGCTCGCAATCGCCATCCGTTCCGTGCTGCCGGCGTTTTGGCGAAGCGATCTGCTGCCGCAAGCGGTGCGAATCTTCGCGCTCGCGGCGTGGACAATTGCTCTGCCGTCGCTGTTTGAAACGTCTTGGAGTCTGCTGACTTCCCTCGGGATGGATCCAACATTGTCGATCCTTGCGCAAAGCTGTTGGTTTGGCGTGATCGCCAGCGTGGCGTTGCTGGTGCCCGTGGTCTTGTGTCTGGTGCCCAGTTCCCGGAGCTCAGCGAGCGACAGAATTGTCGGCATCGGCTTTGCGATCGGTATGTTGATTGGCGCGTTGGGTCTTGCGCCTTGGATCGGAGTCGATGGCTGCGGATTGCTCGCGGCAGGGACAGGGTTGGTGACGTTCTTGGTGACGATCGTGAGTTGGTCGCGTTCGCGAGAAAGGTTCCTCGAGCAGGTACACACTCCAGCAAGCACGCTCACGCCGCCGGCAGTCGACTGGCAAGTTCCGCTGAGCAGCCTCGTGACGTTGTTGGCGATCGGGATGTTATGGCCGGTTGTGCAGCGCGTTGTGCGACAGATCGTACCCGAATCGTTCACTTTGATGGTGACGGAATGGGCTGTGTTGATCGCGGGACTGACGTGGGGCCAGTCAGTCGTCATCGTGAGTTGGCGCCGAGTCATGGCTTGGAGCGGTCTCGGTCTGGCGTGTTGGATTTGGTTGTGCTTCGCGACGTTTCCGTTATCGATTCGATTGGCTCTGAACGAGAATGCTTTCGTGTCGCAGGTGTGGTTGTTGTTACCGATGCGACTGCTCTTCGCGGGACTGTTGCTCGGTCCGATCGCATTCTGTGGCGGACTGATGTGTGGTGTCTGCCGCGGCTGCCAAAAGTCGCTGGCGATTCAGAATTTGTCCGTTGCGCTGATGCTGTTCGCGGCGACAGCGGCCGTTTGGCTGTTACCCGTCCTGGGAGTTTTGAGCACCGCGACGTTGGCAACATCGTTGTTGCTGCTCGTCGTCGGAGTCGCTTGCGATTGGCGCGCGGCTCGTCAGTGGTTTGTTTTTGTCCAGCAGGCCGGATTGTTTGGCCGCATCGGTCGTCTCGCGACGGTGGCTTTGATTTTGTTCGCGGTGACGGCTCCGGCGTGGGTGCGGTTTGAGCCGGCTCGCGCGGCGAAGGTGTTGTTCGACACGGGCGTATTTGTTTCGCATCGATCGGGAGCGCCTTGGAACGTCTTGCCCGTGTTGGACGAAGGCCGTGCAGTGGCGGTTGTCGAAGGAGATTGCGGCACGTTGACGGTTTGGAAGTTTCAAGGCTCGCGGTTCTTGATCCGTCAGAACGGAGTGCCGAAAGGAATCCTGGCCGGCGACACGCGATTGGCTCCCAGATTCGGTCCGGAGGTGTTGCCGAGCGTGCTGCCGATGGTCGTTCATGAGCAACCGCAGAGTGTGTTGCTGCTGGGACTGCGTGGCGGCGAATCGCTGGCTGCGGCGTCGGAGTTTCCAGTGCGGCGAGTGTTGTGCGTCGACGCGGATCGCGGCGCGATCCGACTGTGTCGTGAGTTGCTCGGTCGAGCTGGCGGGCCAATGGCGTTGGAGGACGACCGAGTCGAGACGCGCGTTTGCGAACCAAGCCTTGCGGTGCGAGGGCTCGGCGAGCAGTTTGACGTCATCGTGGCCTCGCCCGATCAGCCGTCGTTGCCGGCGGCGGCGAACTGCTTCACGCAAGAGTATTTCCGCGCGACGTCGCGGTGTTTGAGCGAAGATGGTTTGCTGGCCGTTCGATTTCCATGCGTCGATCTTGGACCGCAGCCGTTGCGCGTGTTGGCGAAGACGATGTCGTCGGTGTTTACCAATGTCGCGGCAGTCGAAATGGCTCCGGGTGAGATGCTGTTCTTGGCGACGAACTCGGAACGCGGATTCGCTCGCGAAGGACTGGTCGACCGCTTGCAGCGACCGCACGTGCGGCAGGTGTTGGCGTCGACCGGTTGGGATTGGTCGACACCGTTGCGGCTGCCGATTCAAGACAACGCGGCGATTCGCGAGCTGAGCGATCAACGTGGCGTTGGCATCAACACGTGCGCGCACGCGACGTGGCCGTTCCGGCTGCCGACGGAAGTCATGCGATGGGACAACAAGCTTCAGCAAGTGCGGCAGGAGTTGGCGAAGCACGAACGGTTCTTGGGCGTGTGGGGTGGCGCCGCCGCGGAGACTCCGGAAGTTGCGATTCGACTGAGCGAGTGGGAGTTGTCACGGCAGATCATTCGCCGGCACACAGACGAGTTCTGGGCGTATCGCAAAGAAGTCCGCGAGCACCTGACGAAGTCGCCCCGTTCGCTGATTCAGCAGGTCAGCGTGAAGCCGACGAAGTCGGGTCTGCATCCCGACGACGAACGGCGTGTCGGCTATTTCCGCACTTTGGGCGAGGTCGCTCGCAACGCGCATCCCACCGAGGCGGACTTTGACCGTATTCGGAGATTTGCCACGCCCTTCGATCCGCTGATCAGTCCGTTTCTCCATCAAGAGATTGTCGAGATGTGCCCGCGCTGCGCAGGCCGTGACTGGACACAGGAACGGCATCACCGTCTGGCTGCGATCTATTTTTCGACGCCAGCCGATCGGTCGATCCGAAATGTCGCCGAGGCGCTGCGATTCGTGAACTCGACACCCGAGGCGATTCCCGATCCGGCGGAGCGATTCGATCACCTCAACGCGCTGATGCAGAGGCTGGTGAATCGCTGGGACGCTCGCGGCGAATTTCAATCGACGTCGTCGCGAGTGGCCCTCAACGACATCCAGCGGAGCATCGCGGCGATGGAAGCCTGTTTTGTGACGATGGATGGCCTGGCCGCTTCGGGCGTTGTCAACGCGGTTGATTGGTCGGCTCGCAAGCAGCATCTGGAACGACGACTCGTTCGCCCACTACGAACTTATCGCGGCGACGTTTTGAAGCAGTACGTCAAGAACGAGCAGGCGAAAAGTACGGTCGTTAACGTGCCGACGTCGACGGCTCCGGCCGTGGATGAGACCTTCGATACCCAATCGCCAAACTAAGTCGACCGCAGAGTAAAGTAAGCAGGTTAGCGGGGGGCGTTAGCCCCCCGGTTCCTCCGAAGTCGCATGCAATTCGGCCAACCGGGGGACTAACGCCCCCCGCTAGCCTGCACAGTTATTACCGCGGGTCCACTGAGCCGCATCGGGCTTCCGCGCGGCGACTTCGGCAAGGCTGCCGGACCTGTTCCGAATAACACTATCCGAGGCGTCGCGGTTCGTTGTTCGGAACGATCGCATCGACTATCATTCCGCCTGTCTTCAATCGCCTGGTTTGAGGGTGATTGAACTGCTCGTTCGCGAGCCGTCTGTTCGGCGTTTTGCGGCCACGATGGCCCGGCTGGACGGAGCGATTGC
>CAYSHJ010000840.1:0-2324 GCA_964430385.1 uncultured Planctomycetaceae bacterium | reverse complement strand
GCCGGTCCGATCGTCAAGCAGCGGCAATTGAACCGCATCGATGGTTTGGCATGGAGTCCCGAGAGCCAGCAGTTCGCTGCCGCTGGCCGAGGCAGCACCAGCGGTCTGGAATCGTTTCGCGTGGACGCTGAGCGGATACGGACTTTCGAGGGATGCAGTGCGGAGGTCAACTCCGTGAGTTGGAGCAGCAATGGCAAGATCGCCGCAGGTGATCTCGCCCGCACCGTCCGCCTGTGGGACGCGGTGACCGGCCGGCCGCTCGAGGTCATTGTTCCGCTCGAAGGTGTGAACAGCATCACAATCCGACCTGATGGCCAACTCGTCAACATCCGTGGCGACGCTGATCAGTCCGCGGTCTACCTCGTCGAACGAGACGGGGGCCGTATCGACGTACTCACTCCCAGCGAGTTCGCCAAGCTGGCCGGATTCCTCAAGGTTGTCGAGGCCCCCATGCAGACCCCGCCAGCGGCCAATACAGTCGATGAAAAGTAGATCACTGCCCGACAGCAGCGCTGCGCGACGACTCGGCCGTGCAACGTCGAAGAGACCAGTCGCGTCGCCAATGATGTTGATCCAGATCGCGCGAGTGAATGGTCACGGCTGGCCAATTCGTCGCCTTGGGCAATCTGTAGCCCCGGCCCTTGTGGCCGGTTTGATTTGAATTCGTCGGAAGAAAAGCAGAAGTCGCATCACTCAGGCCACAAGGGCCTGGGCTATAGGCTCGGTAGATTCAAGAATTAGCCAGCCGTGGCCTGAATGGTGTCATTGCTGGCTGTCGCCGGGATATAAGTCTCGCATGGCCGTCACGGTCGACCAATTCTTGCGACAGCTTTCCGACAGCGGGTTGATGACCGCTGACGAAGTTGAGCGCGTTCGCGGTCAACTTCCGGCAGAGAAGCTCGACGCTCGGAACGCCGATGAGTTCGCTCGCGAGTTGGTTCGCCAAAAGAAGCTGACCAAGTTTCAGGCGGAGCAGCTTTACGCCGGCAAAGAAAAGTCGCTGACGCTGGGGAACTATGTCATCCTCGACATGCTAGGGCAGGGCGGCATGGGGATGGTGCTGAAGGCTCAGCACAAGCGGATGAAGCGCGTCGTCGCGCTGAAGGTGATGTCAGGCCCGCGATGAAATCGGCCGACTCGGTGAAGCGATTTCATCGCGAGGTCGAGGCGGTCGCGAAGTTGACTCACCCGAACATCGTCACGGCGTTTGATGCGGACGAGGCCAAGGGGACGCACTTCCTGGTCATGGAGTACGTCGAGGGGGACGACCTGTCGCAGTTGGTCAAGAAGCATGGGCCGCTGTCGGTCGAGCAAACGATCGAGTGCATCATTCAAGCGGCGCGGGGGTTAGCTCACGCGCATGCCGAGCGTGTTATTCATCGGGACATCAAGCCGGCGAACCTGCTGCTCGATAAGCATGGGACGGTGAAGATTCTGGATATGGGGTTGGCTCGACTGGAGAGCGGCTTGTCGGATGCGGCGGGAGTTGAAGGGGCCGGCCTCACTCAGTCCGGCACGATCATGGGGACGGTCGATTACATGTCCCCGGAACAGGCGGAAGACACTCGGCACGCGGACGCGCGAGCGGATATTTATTCGCTGGGTTGCTCGCTGTTTTACCTGCTGACCGGGCACGCCGTGTACGGCGGCGAGACGATGATGAAGAAGCTGCTGGCGCATCGCGACGCGCCGTTGCCGTCGTTGCTCAATTTACCGGCGAGCGGGGGGCGTCAGCCCCCCGGTTCTTCTGCTTTCGGCATCGCTGACCGCACCACGAGTGCACCGGGGGGCTTACGCCCCCCGCTCGCCGAGATGCTTGTTGCTCTCGACTCTGTCTTTCACAAAATGATCGCGAAGCGGACGGCGGATCGTTACCAGACGATGACCGAAGTCATCGCGGACCTGGAACGCTGCCGAGCGGGGCAGTCGGTGACGGTGAATGTGAACGCGGTCAGTGGCGAATCGGGCAGCAATTACGAACTGCAAAAGTTTCTGCGGCAGATCAGCGGGGAAGAGGGAAGTCAGGTCACGTCCGCAACGTCGGGGCCGCTCGGAATGGGTGGGGCTTCGGCGGACGGGAATGCCGAGACGGACTTCACGACCAACCACAGCGCCGGGACTGATCCGCAGACGGAGATGACGCTCGCGGGCGAGCGGTCTTGGCGGACGGGCAGTGGGAGAACGAAAAGCCGCAACGTGCTGCTGGCGAGTGTTGGTGTGGTGTTGTTGCTGCTCGGAGCTTGGTGGGTGTTTCGCCCGCCCACCGGAGCGGTGCAAATCGAAATCACCCATGCCGACATCGAAGTCCTCGTGGGCGAGACCGG
>CAYSHJ010000839.1:0-6067 GCA_964430385.1 uncultured Planctomycetaceae bacterium | reverse complement strand
GGCCCGCTCGGAACCAAGCACGAGGGTTTTCACGATGCTTCGGTTTATCTCCGCGGCAATCCCGCGACGCCCGGCAAGACGGTTCCGCGCGGCTTTCCTCAGGTGCTGGCCGGACCCAACCCGCCAAGAATTTCGGAAGGGAGCGGCCGCCGTGAACTGGCTGACTGGCTGACGCGCCCCGATCACCCGCTCACGGCCCGCGTCATGGTCAATCGCATCTGGCAGCATCATTTCGGTGAGGGTCTGGTCCGGACCTCGACGAACTTCGGAGTGCGGGGCGAACGGCCTAGTCATTTGGAACTGCTCGATCACTTGGCGCGCCGCTTCATCGACTCGGGCTGGTCAGTCAAGGCGATGCACCGGCTGATCGTGTTGTCGAGCGTCTATCAGCAGAGCACGTTCGCGTCCGACGCCACACGCGCGACCGATCCCGAAAACCGCTGGCTGGCTCGAATGCCCCGCCGCCGTTTGGAAGCCGAGGCAATTCGCGATTCTTTCTTGGCGGTGTCCGGCCGGCTCGACGCAACATCCGGCGGGCCGGGCTTTCTGGAGGTCGGCGTGCCGCGACGCACGCTCTATCTGATGTCGGTGCGCACTGGATCGAAGACGGCCGACTTCAATTCGCTGTTCGATGGTCCCGATGGAGGTGGCATCCTCGAACGTCGGAATCAATCGATTGTCGCTCCGCAAGCGTTGTATCTGCTCAACGATCCGTTGCTCGACGACGTTTCGGCGGCACTCGCGGCGCGAGTCGCTCGCGAAGTCCCCTCCGGTCGCGACGACGAACGCATCGCGCATTTGTACGAACTGGCCCTCGGACGCACGCCGACGCCAACGGAGATCGACATCGGCCGACAACTCGTCGCTGATCCAACTGTCAAAGATGCCTGGGCTCGTTATTGTCGCGTCATCCTCTGCACGAATGAGTTCGTCTATGTCGATTAACTTCAACCGTCGCGAAATGCTGAGTCGTACCGGAAGTGGGTTCGGTGCCCTCGCTTTGTCCGCGCTGCTCGCTGACGAGACATCCGCCGCCGAGTACCCGTTGGCCGCGCGGCGTCCCCATTTCTCCGCACGAGCCAAGCGAGTCATCTTCCTCTTTATGCCAGGCGGTCCTTCGCAGGTAGACACCTTCGATCCCAAGCCGCGACTGACCCAAGAGGACGGCCAGCCGTCGCCGAAGCTGTATCTCGGTCAGCAACGAAAACTGCTCGCCTCACCGTGGAAGTTTCACAAGTATGGACAGTCGGGCCTGGAGGTCAGCGAACTCTTTCCACGAACGGCGACCTGCATTGACGAGCTCTGTGTCATTCGTTCGATGGTCACCGACGATTCAAACCATCCCGGCGGCTGCTTGCTGATGAACACCGGCGAGCGAGTCTTCTCACGGCCCAGCCTCGGTGCTTGGGTGACGTACGGATTGGGAACCGAGAATCAGAACCTGCCCGGATTTGTCGCCATCGGTCCCGGTCCGATCATCGAAGGGGCGCGGCAATATGGTTCGAGCTTTCTCCCAGCCACCTTTCAAGGAACGTTCGTCTCGAACCTCGCGCAACCGCTTCGCAATCTCAGCAGCCTTCAAGTTCCCCGCGACCGGCAGCGGCGCGAACTCGACGCGCTCGCTCGCTTAAATGCGCTGCATCGCGAGCAACGAGCGGACGACGACCGCCTGAGCGCCCGCATCGATGCCTTCGAACTCGCGTTTCGTATGCAGTCCGAAGCCCCCGAGGCGTTCGATCTGGCCGGCGAGACACCCGCGACCGCCCAGTTGTACGGGCTCGACCAGCCGAAGACGGAAATGTTCGGCCGGCAATGTCTCTTGGCCCGACGATTGGTCGAGCGAGGTGTGCGCTTCGTGCAGCTCTATCACACGACGGGAGGTTTCCAGCCCTGGGACCAACACAGCGGTCTCAAAGCCGGACACGAAAACAACGCGCTCGCCACCGATCAGCCGATCGCGGGCTTGCTTCAAGATTTGAAATCGCGCGGCCTGCTCGACGAGACGCTGGTGATCTGGGGCGGCGAATTCGGTCGCACGCCAACCGCCGAAGGCAAGGATGGTCGCGATCATCATCCCTTCGGATTCTCGATGTGGCTGGCCGGCGGCGGCATTCGCGGAGGCATGGCCCACGGTGCCACGGACGAATTCGGTTGGGACGCCATCGAGAACCGCGTCCACGTCCACGACCTGCACGCCACGATTCTGCACCTGCTGGGTTTGGATCACGAACGTCTCACTTACCACTTCGCCGGCCGCGACTTCCGGCTGACTGACGTGCATGGCCAGGTCGTTCACGAAGTGCTGGCCTAACTCTCCCATTCCCGCACCCTACATCGTCCATCAACGGTCGCTTGTCGTGTGAAAACATTGGCTGTGATCGAATTCGTTCCGAGGAGAAACCGAGTCCCTACGATTTCGGCCAACGCGACGGCGAGTGCGATGCCTCGCTCGAGACCGTGGCGGTGCTGACTTCATCTTGCGGTTGTTGGTCCTTCGGCGTCACGAACATGAAGGCGAAGACGCGAAGGTAAAATGTCGCGGCATTCCAGACACCAAGCAGCGCAGCGACCTCTTTCACATCGCCCGGCACAGTCGCCTTGTGACACCTTTGTTACGCCTGGGAGCTGGAAACCCCGGTACCATTCTGTCGATAGTGATTCGCGAGCGGTGTGCTCGACGGAATCGGTCAGTCGATGGTCGGAACGAGGAGTTAATCATGAGCCAGATGAAACCTTGGAAGCGGTGCTTGGTTCTGCTGAGCGTGCTCGGCTTTGGCGGGTATTTTGGCGGGAACGAACTCGCGGCATGGCAGGATCGCGGTCGTCCTCAAATCCGCGCGCGAGCGGCTGCGACGACCGTCAAGCGGGCTGCGAATGAGAACTCGTCGCAGGCTCCCGCGAAGATTGATGCGGAATTGGAGCCACTCGTTCGAGCGGCACTCGAAGATGTTTCCGCGAAGGCGGAAGCCGCGACACACGAACTGCGGAAACGCGGCCCGCGCGCGTTGCGGTATGTCATTGACCGAACCGACGGCAGCGAATTGCCGCGTTGGAAGACGCTCGCGGACACGGTCGCGGCGCAGCGTGACAGTCACTTCTCCGGGCTCTATTGGCATACCGATCTGGCGGCGGCACAAGAGGTCGCGAAACGCGAGAACAAGCCGATCCTGTCGCTACGGTTGCTGGGAAATCTGACCGACGAATTGAGCTGCGCGAACAGTCGCTTCTTTCGAACGACGCTCTATCCACATGCCGCGGTCCGTTCCTTGTTGGCCGAGCGGTTCGTGCTGCATTGGCAGAGTGTCCGAGCGGTTCCGATCATCACGATCGACTTCGGCGACGGTCGTTCGATCAAGCGGACCATTACCGGCAACAGTCTGCATCTGGTGCTGGATGCTCATGGCCGGACGGTCGACGTCCTGCCAGGACTGTATGGAGCCGGCTTCTTTGCGCGAATTCTTCAGCAATCCGAGCCGCTGGCCAAGCGGGCTGTGGATCTAGACGACGCCTCATTCAACCGCGAGCTCGCGAAGTTTCATCTGCAGCAGATGAGCGATCAGCAGACGCGCTGGGCGGAAGCCTGGCAACAGCTCGGTGCGGAGAGTATTCCGACATTGGACAACGAGCTCGACGATGCAGCCTGGGCACTGCTCGCTCAGCACTATGTCGCCGAAGTATCATTTGATGGCATGACGGTCGCGGCCGTCGCGGCGAAGCAGCCAGCGGAGGTTGCGGGACAACTCGCGCTTGGCAAGAGCGTCACTGAAACGCCCGCGCTGAGGTTGGTTCGCAACTTGGTTCCGGTGATTGGACAAGACTCTGTCAAGAACGAGTACAAACTGCATCGCCAAATCCATCAGTGGCTGGCGAATGGGGAACTTCGCGACACCGAGGCTTGGACGGCACGGATCTACAACGAGCTATTCCTCAGCCCGCTCAACGATCCGTGGTATGGTTTGTCGAGGCCCGATGTCTATTCCGCCGTCGAGAACGATGGACGCCACAATGCCGTCACCACGACCCAAAACGTTGGTCATCGAAGATGATGCCGCGATCCGCCGTGGCGTTGTCGACGCCTTGCGAGCCGCCGGTCACCTGCCGACCGAAGCGGCTCGGGGGGACGACGGCTTGCGTGTGGCGTTGCATGGTGAGTTCGATCTCGTGCTGCTGGATCTCGTGCTACCGGGCGGGTCGGGCTGGGAGATTCTGCGAGCGATTCGAGCGGCTCGTCCCGATCTGCCGGTCATCGTGCTGACGGCGTGCGGAGCCGAGGACGATCGCGTTTCCGGCTTGCAGCTCGGAGCCGATGACTACGTCGTCAAGCCCTTCAGCCTGCGTGAGCTGCTCGCGCGGGTCGCTGCCGTGCTGCGACGAGTGGCCGCATCACCGCAATCGGGACGCAGCATTTCGTTTGTCGGCGGCGAGGTGGATACGACCTCGGGACGAGTCAGTTTCGAGGATGGTCGCGCGGCCGAGTTGTCCGAGAAGGAGGTTGAGATCATCCGCTATCTCGCCCGGCGCGCGGGACGGGCCGTGTCTCGCGAAGAATTGCTGTTGAGAGTTTGGGGGCTCGACCCGAAGGGCCTGCAGACTCGGACCGTGGATATGCACATCACGCGGCTGCGGGAGAAACTCGGCGATGATCCGTCGAATCCCCACGTGTTGCGAACGATGTGGGGGCAAGGGTACTGCTTCCTCGCGCCGGGGGACGAAGCATGAGACGCCCTTGGATAAGTAGGCTGGGACTCTGTCCCGACCGGTTGCTGCGGAGTCTGCTCGACTGGTCGGGACGGAGTCCCAACCTACGCACATGGCTGATTTTCGCGACGTGTTTGCTGGCGGCCACGATCGCGGTCGCGTGGCTCAGTCAGCAGGCGCTGCATGCCGAACGCTCGGAGCGACACGCTCGACAGCAAGCCGATCTTGAGAACCGAGTCCGCGTCGCGCTGTGGCGCATGGACTCGATCGCCGTGCCGCTGGTCGCGATTGAAAGCACGCGGCCCGCTCTGGCTGATCCCAGCATCGAGAGTCCCATGCTCGCACCTCGTCTGTTGAGGGGCTATGTGCAACGAGACGCCGACGGCCAATGGACAATTCGCCGCGACGTGTTCGCGAAAGCCGTCGAGCCACTCGCTGAGGACTCGGAATTGATCGCTCACAAGGACTGGTGGCTCGCGCTGCCAGCTCCGAATGCTCGATCGCTGGAACTGAAAACTGTTCCGACATTGGCCGACGCGTCAGCAGATGATCCGAGTTCTTCCTTGATCGTTTGGCCGAGCAACTTCGCGCCGACGCTGAGCAACACGATCGCCGCTAACACCACACAGCGCGTCGGCGACCAAAACTCGAACACGTCGAGCCAATTCGAATCGCAGTCGCGGAGCCAGTTAAAGCAGCAGGTCTTTGATGTGGCCAACCTCGGCCAGCAGGGCTTCAGTCAGCAGGGCGAAATACGGGCGATGCTCCCCAAACTGGATCAGCGAACGTCGGGCGCGATGCTGCCGTTGTGGGTCGCAGACGAGTTGTTGCTGGCTCGACGCGTGAAGCCGGATGCCAGCGCCGGCGAATGGATCGAAGCATGCTGGCTCGACTGGCCGGCTTGGAACAAAGTTCTCCGCGAGCAGATTTCGGATCTCTTGCCGGGCGCGACTCTTCAGGCAGTGACGACATCCAACCCGACCGATGGTGATCGCGAATTGGTTGCGCTTCCCGTGCGGCTCGAACCCGGCCCGTCGATCGGCGCGGGATTCGACGACGGTTCGTGGCCCGCGGCGCTGGTCGTGGCCTGGGCAATGCTCGCGCTCACGGCGACAGCGATCGGCTGGCTGCTCCGGCAGACGCTACATCTGAGCGAGCGGCGAGCGGCCTTCGTGTCAGCGGTCACTCACGAACTGCGGACGCCGCTGACGACGTTTCGGCTTTATACCGAGATGTTGACCGACGGCATCGTACAAGACCCCGATCAGCAGCAGAGCTACTTCCGGACGTTGCATCGCGAGGCCAATCGGTTGATGCACATGGTCGAGAACGTGCTGGCTTATGCGCGGTTGGAAAAGGGGCGTCCGAC
>CAYSHJ010000838.1:0-2009 GCA_964430385.1 uncultured Planctomycetaceae bacterium | reverse complement strand
GAACTACGTCCGCGAGGCAGACGCAATCCGCGCGGTGCCGATGGGCGAGGGGTTCATTGAGTATCGCGCCTTCTTCACCGCGCTGCGCGACGTCGGCTACTCGGGCCACGTCGCGTATGAGATGTGCTCGCCGCTGCGCGGCGGTGGCGGCGAAGCGAATCTTGATGACTACGCGCGACGGTTCTTGGACTGGATGCGCGCGATCAGCGACTCGTCGGAGAAGTAATCCTGAGTCCCTCACGCGGCGTCGTATTTGGAGATGCGGTTGTTCGGCGCGAACGGCAGCAGCATTTCGTCGGCGTCTTGCAGCGAGAAACGCATGACGTAGGCGTCCTCTTCGGTGTCGTCGTAGTGGCTGCGGAGCACTAGCACGGCTTTGAAGTTCTGTGTTTTGAAGAAGAGCTGCGCGGCGAGATTCGTCTCGCGGACTTCGAGGATGATCTCGTTGCGCCGTTGCTGCGAGAGTTTGTCAACGAGCTTCTCGATCATCTGGGAGCCGACACCTTGCCGGCGAGACTCTGGATCGACCGCGAAGTTCAAAATGTGCAACTTCGCCTTGTGCAGCTCATAGACCATGAAGCCGACAATACGATGATTGCACTCGGCCACCATCCCGATGCAGTTGCGTTGGCGGAGACAGCAGAGGAAATCTTCTTCGGTCCAAGCGAACTCGAAGCTCTGCCGCTCGATCTCCAGCACCTCCGGCATGTCGCGCCGGATCAGCCAACGGATTTGGACTTTTAGAGCTTGATGTTGCGACTGTCCCCAGCTCACGATGGCCTCCTTGCCAAAGCGAATTGTCGCGTTCGCGGAATGTCCCGCCTGTTTTCGATCAGATCAGACCAGATCAGCGGGACGGGACAATATCAGAGGCTGCGACAACGGGACAAGATGAAAGCGGTCCGAATTTTCGGAAGCCGATTCGTCAGCAGTCGGATAATCACGCGCAGCTTTTCTGGAAAGGTTGGGACGCGATCAGCCCTTGGGCGGAACCGCATGCGGTCGGCGGACAACCAGGCAGTTGAGAACTTTCTCGACCCCCGTGATACGATGGACCAAGCGGGAAATGTCGGGTGAGTCATCGTCCGTCTCCAAGACCCCCTCCAGGCAGACGCCGTTGGCGATGCGCCGAACCGTGAGCGACGTGAAGTTCAACGTCGGTTCAGCCATCAAACGGAACCGCACGTCTTGCTCAAACCGGTGCGGGTGTCGCAGCACAGAATCATCCGGCGAGCGGTCTTCGAGGGCGCCCGCCGACGCACTTGGGCGGGCCACAGTAGCGGGAACACGACGCTTGGACTCTTCGATAGGACTCCGTTTGCGCATGGCTAGCTCCTTCTATCGTAGGACTATCGTAGGACCATGAATCCGTTGAAATATTTCGGCCGAGCCTACCAAACTAACCCGTTTCTCCGCCATTCCTTTTGAAAGCGCGCCCTTCCGAGGAGTTCTCATATGCAGGCACAAAGTATTGAACGGCTCGAAGTAACAATACGCACGGCGAACAGTTTACCGGCGGATTGGCAAATGTGGAGTAAAATCTTGGAGGAATTCGAGTCCGCTTGGGCAGTGCCCGTTTCGAGTCGCTCGGAATCGTGGTCAACCGCGGTCGTCAGCTCAAACGAGGCCGGCTGCGGGCGGTTCGTTCGCGGTTAAACTGCTCAAATGCACGCGGCTCGTCCTTCAGCAACTTGACCAGTTGTGAGGCCGAGCAACCCAGCGCCGTCGCTGCCGGACCAGTGTCGAAGTCGTTCACAGCCAAGACGTTCAGCGCTTCGGCCAAAATCGCGGGAAAGTCCGCATGATTCGGATTGACCGCCAGCCGACCAGCTCGGCAACGGGATTTCCAGAGCTCCGACGGAGTCGCCTCCGGATCGCGTTTCGTTCGCACTTGGACGGCCAGTTTGAGGCGCAGGCGAAACAAGGCCACCCGTCGATTCTCAGCCTGGCTGCGACGCTCATTGGCTTCCGCCTGAACGCTGGTCGGCTGATGCGTGAGGCTCACCGCA
>CAYSHJ010000837.1:0-16295 GCA_964430385.1 uncultured Planctomycetaceae bacterium | reverse complement strand
GCTCGAACACGGCCTTGAGCACCTCGGTGGTTTCCGTCAGACCATCCACAACCAGAATGCGTTGTCCGCTGCGAACCACGATGCCTGCCTTCCTTGGTGGGCGTTCGCCGTCTCGAATTCCGTCAGGTCGACGATCCTTCGTGGCCATTCACGGACCGGCGAAGGGGCGGGAGAGTAGCGTCGCTCGTGGATCATGTCAAAACGAGTTCGACAACTCGCAATGCAGCTATTGACGCAGCCGCCGATCGAAGCGTGTCACGTCCCGATAACGGTACGTGCCGCCGTTGTCACGAGCGACTTTTTTCATGAAATTGTCGGCGGAGAGTTCGGGGCCTTTGCCGAATTCGACGCAATGAATTCGCGTTCGGCCGCCGTTAAGCGTTTTGATTTCATGCAGTTCGCGAGCCGACAACTGCGGCTGATCGGCATCGGTTAGAAAGAACAGGTGTTCGGGCTGATAACGCAGGGCTTTCTTCAGCGCCGGAATATGGTCCGTGCCGCCGTCCGGCTGAATGCCGGAAATGAATTGCCGAGCCAGCGTGCGATTGATTTCCGTGGCCCACTGCATCGCCGGCCGTTCATCGTTGTGCCGCAACTCGATGAAACTCTGGTTGTAGAAGATGACTTGAAACTGCTGCGTCTGTTCGAGTGCTGACAGGCTGGCGATGAGCTCTTCTTTCGCGACGCGGATGGCATTGTGGTCGTACATGCTGCCGGAGCGGTCGAGCACGTACAGAAACCGGCTCCCTTTCGCGGCGATGTCGAAGAAGGTCGTTTCGCCCAGCCCCGACGATTCGTCGCCGCCGCTGCGGCGCGGCGATGGCTTGATCAGATCGTTGGCATCCGACGGAGTCCGCGGCGACACGGCCGGACCGGGACCGAGCAACGGCAAACCGGTTTCTCGCGGCAGGCTGAGCAAGTCGGTCACCGTATTGCCGTCACCGAAGATCGTCGGATCGGGATGCGGCTTGCCGTCGTCCGGCATCAACGCCTCGTGCGGGTCGCCTGCCTTCGACTCGTTCAGTTCCGCGCGCGCGACATCCGGCTTGATGTGCAGCCCGACTTCGCGAAACTTGCCGTCACCGGCTTTGGGTCCGACGGCTCCCGCCGTCGCACAACCGCGCAGAATCAGAGACATCACAAAGAACAACACCACGTGCGAGGCGATCGACACACACCAACTCGGCAAAACGACGTCCAGTCGAAATCGACCGTCATCCACGTCGGAACCCAATCGCAACTCCGGAGTGGAAGTGTCGCGCATGATTGTACTCGGCCGGGGTCAGGTGTTCTGATTTCTGTTTTGGCCGCTCAATGGCCGTCGATATTCGTTGCTAGACAGTCCCCTGTTTCCTGTCCCCTGTTTCCTGTCCCCTGTTCCCCAGCGTGTTGCTACGGTGTCGCTCGTCCGCTGGCGGGGCCGCCGAGTTGTCGACGTTTGATCTGTTCCAGGAATTGATCGGTCAGGTCTTCGGGGAAGACACCTTCGGGTTGTTTGAACTTGAACAAGTCGGCTGCGAGCGGGATGTTCGTCTGCACTTCGGTGAAGTCGAGGCTGACCATCGGCCGCAACGACTGCTCGGGCGTGCGGCCAAGGTACAGGATCCGGCGCGGGAACAGCGTGTTCGAGTCGAAATACAATCGCACGCGACTCGGCACGTATTCGGGTAGCGGCGAATCGGGACTGTTCCCCTGCCACGCCTTGAGCACCTCGGGCTTCCAGCCTCCTTCGATCATGACCAGCTTGTGGCCATCGTAAGTTTCCTCGGACTGCTTGACGAACAGCATCGACTTTTCAATCGACGCGAACAGGCCGGGCAAGCCGCCGAATCCTAATTCCACAATGATCAGATCTTCAGACATGCCGCTTTCCGCCGCCGCTTGCAAGATTTGACGAACATCGCGCCGCGAGATGCGTGTCTCGGCACCAATCTGGTGTCGTGTCCAGAGGACTTGTCCGTCGCAGACTTCCAGGATCGAAGCATCGGTATTGCCGACGCGGACTTTGAATTCCAATCGCAGCTTGAAGTCGGCTCCGTGACCTTGCTGGTAGTCTCCCGACACCGTGAAGCGGCGTTGCCCCAACGCGACCGTCTCGACCAGTTTGGCCTTGATCGATTGGTACGATCGCAGCCGCTGCCGAGCTTGCTCCCACATGTTCCTGGCTTCCGGCGCCTCTTTCAACGGAGCCTCCGCAACACGTTCGTTGGCACTCTCGGCTGCGGTTGATCGGGCTGCACTCGCCTTGCCGATCTCGGCGGCGGATGGCTTTGTCGAAACAGGTTGCTCGCCCAAAAGTTGCTCACTGAGGCCGTAAGCCACGACGACCACGCAGATTGCAGAAAGCAAGAAGATAGGCAAGCTTTTCATTTTATTCCGAACGTAACGGATTTGCCAAAGATTCGGATCAGGCAGAACCGAAGTTAAATGCCAGACTCCGAAAGGGTTTTCATCCACTCGTCCGATCCAGGTTGGGTCGGGTCGGAAGTTACACGAGCGACGTCTCACGCCACGACTCGAGGTTCGGGCCGCGGAATGAATCGTCGACGTTCGCCACGGATGTAAGGCGGGAAATTCTAGTTCGAGCCTGTCAGCAGGGCGACCCCAAGTGAGGGTTTCGCCGTCGTCTTAGGTCGAAGGGACTCGTGATGAGATTTTACTTTCTGGCACTCGGAACGTTGGTGGTCGTCTGCTTTGGTTGCCAGATCGACGGGCAGCCGCTCATCGACAAAGGGGAGTACGTCGCTCCGCCGGCGGCTTTGCAGAGTCGCCCCGGCCCCATGGTCGACGGCCCCGGCCCCGGCGTATTACCAATGATGGCTCCACCGCCGGTTCGCACGTTTCAGTCAATATCGACACAGATTCGCTTCGTCGGTCCGATGGGCATGAAGATCGGTTGGAAGATCGGACCGGGTTACGCCGAGAACCAACTGGTCACGCCGGCGCGTTGGGAGTTCGCTCAGGCAGCGACCTATCGGCTGAAGCTCGCCAGCATCACTGGCCGCGAAGGACTGACGCTGTATCCGACCTTGCAGGTCTATCCGGCGCATCCAACGACTGACGCGTACCTCAGCCACAACAGCGTGCCCATCGAACTGACTGACGAAGACCTCGATCAGATCGAGAGCAACAATTTCGTGACGAAGGTCATCTACCTGCCGGACCCGAAGTTCCAAGAGCTGGCGATCGCCGGCGTCGAGACGTTGTCCTCGACGCGGCTTGATCCGGGAGTCGATCCGGTCGCCGAGGCTGATCGCCGTGGAACGATCATGGTGGTCTTGCGAGTCGGCAATAAGAACCTCGAACAACATGCCGGTGGTTCCAACCCCATGGCCGGAGACGAAGACGGCTGGCAGCAAGTCAGCTACAACGCCGACGGCGAGAAGGGCGAGATCGTCCCGCCGATGCCGATCGAAGAGTCTGGGAATTCGTTCGCCGGAGTCCCCGGCCCAATGATGGTCGGCGGACCGGGTGGTCCGGGCCGTCCCGCGTATAACCCAATCTCGGGGGTCGGTGGAACTCCGCTGTGGGGCATGCCGAACTCGGCCACGCCGATCGGCCTGCCCGGTCCGCCGCACCTACCGCTCGGAGGCCCCGCGACCTTGCAGTCGCACACGGTGCGCAACCTGACCAAGCAGGAGATTCCCCAGGGCGTCGATCACATGCTGATGGACGTGAAGCATGAGCCGGGCATTCGCTTGCCGAAACCGGTCAAGCACGTCCAATACAGCGAGAAACACCCGATCTACGGCCCAGGCCAAGTTTCGCAGCCGAATTGGAACGTGCCTCACTAAATTGTGATCCGTGATTGCGTCGATTTTCGATTTTCGATTTTCGATTCTCTGATTGCGGATGCGGACTGCGGTTCAATCGGAAATCAAAAATCGGCAATCGAAAATCCCTTGCGGTGTCGTGCCATCATGAGTCCGCAGCCTGTCTTGCTCGATCTGAATCTGCTGCCGCGCGGCCTGCGTTGGACTGCCTTCCTGTGGTGGTTACGACGTTGCGGGATGCTCGCGCTGTTGTTCAGCATCGCTATCATGGCTGGTTTGATGACCGACGAGTGTCACGCTCAAGGGATGTCGGCCAGCGGGCCGAATTCGCTGCTGGATCACCGCGTGCCGCCGGGTGTTTGGGGTGAGTGGATTCAAGCCGCCGGTCGCGTGCGGGGCTTCGAGTTTCAATCCGTTCGCGTCGAGCTTCCGTCCACCGGCCAGGTGACGTGGTTTGTTGGCTCGCCCGACGACGTTCATTCCGGAGAACAGGTCGGTCTCGCGGTCGGGCAATCGTATCGCTTGCGGCTCAGCGAGATGCCGGAGTTTCCCGGCATCGAGTTGTATCCGTCGATCGAAATGCTCGATCGACTGCACCCGCCGCCTGGAAATGCCGAAAGCTTTCCGGTGCCGGTGACGTTCGCTGTCGAAGAACTCGAAGCAGCCGTCGATGGCCGGATGATGACGAAGGTCGTGTATCTCGAACAGCCGCAACTCGCCGCGCCGTACGAGCTGACTGCTGACACCGCGGTCCGCACCGTCAACGCGCGCCTCAACCTGATTGAAGAAGCCGACAAAGCCGGCCGGCCGCTCGCGTTGATCCGTCTCGGCGGTCGATTGCCAGCGCGGAATGAGACCAGCGGACCATTCTTCGGCTCCGGCGCGCCGCTGCGACCCAGTTCGAAAGGCTCGACGGCGAAACACGGCGACGTGAAACACGCGGCGACGTTCGCTCCGGCCGAACCTCGCGTGCAACTGACGTCGCAGGAGGTCGCTCAAGAATGGATGCCCCATGACTCTGGCAAGGCGAGCGACTCTCGGCCAAAGATTACCGCGTCACCGAAGCTCGCGGAGGAATATCCCGACGAGTACCTCTTCGATGGCGGCGATCGCGGGTATCCGGTGCATTACGACCGTGACTTCATGCTTGGCGTTGAGGCCGAAGACACCATCGTCGAGTATCGCGACGACAAAGGTCGCCGACACGTCAATGCCTCGAACCGCGTCGCGATTTACGCGCCGCGATTTGCTGGGCTACGGTCCGTCAACGGCATGCGCGAAGACTTCAACGTGCAACGCGTGGCCAGCAACTTCGACCAAGTCCAAGGGGCCGGCTTGCAACAGCGAGACAACAGCAAAACCAGCCTGCAACGCGAACGACTGCACGGCGTGCGGATACGATCGCGCGCCGGTGGACTGCTCGGCAAGACGACTCGCGATGGCCTGGCAGGCTCCTTGATAGCGGCTCAAAACACCAAGTTGCTGAACCTGTTCGAGGGCGTGCAATTCTTTGACGACGGTCAGCTTCGCCAGTCGGAAACAGCTCGGCTGCAAGCGGGCATGCAAGCCGCGATCGCCTGGTCGCGCAATCTGAATCCCGTCATCGTCGCCAGCCTCTCCGCGGCCCAAGAGGTCTATGCGACGTTTAAGGTCGCCGAACTGGTCGGCGTTGACGAGTCACACAAGAAACTCGGCCGATTGCGGATCGTCAAACTGGCCGACAAGGAATCAGCGAAGCCGGGCGATGTGATCACGTTCATGATTCGCTTTGACAATCTCGGCGACCGTGAGCTGCAACACATCCGCATCATTGACAACCTGACGCCGCGGCTGGAGTACATCGACGACTCCGTGACGTCGGACCAGGAAGGCTCGATCAACGTCGACGATAACGCCGAAGGGAGCCACATCCTGCGATTTGAATTCGACAAGCCGCTCGCCGGACACACCGGCGGAGTTCTCAGTTTTCAGGCCAGGCTGCGGTGACGCCGAGTAGTGCAAAATCCCGCGAGCCACCGGGGCAAGCCCGGTGGGGTTCGTTTGTTTGAGGACTAGGAACTAGCAACCAGAAACTAGAAACTTCCAGTGCGGCACAGCGAGTGAGGGAGAGAGAGCCGGATGCCTCCGGTCCCAGACTTGTGCCACGCACCGAACCCGCCGAATTCCGGCGGGTTTTTTCGTCGGTCCAACGACAACGGCTGCGAGCCAACCCCCGCCACGTTATCATGCTTCCCGCGTTCGTGGCGCTTTTCGCATTCACTTCGTTCGTCGCGAGGTCCGCAGCATGTCACCAAGTTTTGCCAGACTGGACGTCTATGAAACGGGAGAGGTCACGGTTGTCGGTTTCGGTGGTCGCGAGGTCTTGGACCAAGTCAACATCGCCGCGTGCCGTGAACAGATCGCCGAACTCGTTCAGAGCAACAAAACGAAAACGTTGGCCTTCGATTTGACCGGCGTGCGGCTGATTCCCAGCGGCTTGTTGGGACTGTTGGCTTCGCTGAAAAATCTGGGTATCGCGATTCAGCTTTTCAATCCGTCGGAAGACGTGCGTGACGTCTTGGAGACCACGAAGCTGAACCAGCTCTTTGAAATCCACGAGATCAAAACGTGATGCTGAGCGTCTCCCCTGTGGAACAATGCGGCCTGGATCCAGAACGTTGGAACACCGCGTTGACGATTGCTCGCGTTTGGTGCGAACACAAAGTCGTGCCGGCAGCCGCGATCCTTGTTGCGCGAAATGGCCACTCGCCCGGGCCGCAGTTTTTCGGCAAGCAGCGACTTGCGGCGAATTCGCCGCTACGCGACGACGCGATCTTTTTGATCGCCTCGATCACGAAGCCAATCGTCGCGATGGGAGCGTTGCTGTTGCTCGAACGCGGCCAGCTTGCGCTCAACGATCGCGTGACGGACTTCCTGCCGGAGTTCGGTGCGCGCGGCAAGATTGCGACGACCGTGCGGCACTTGCTGACGCACACATCCGGTCTGCCCGACATGCTGCCGAACAACATTGAGCTGCGAAAAGCGCATGCCTCGTTGTCGGAGTTCGTCGCCGGCACGTGCGCGATCGCTGCGGATTTTCCCGCCGGCCGCTCTGTGCAATATCAGAGTATGGGTATCGCGGTGCTCGCCGCGATCATGGAGAAGATCACCGGCCAGTCCTGTGCCGAGTTCCTGCGTCGCGAATTCTTCCAACCGCTGGGCATGCGGGACACGCGTCTCGGTGCGCCGGACGATTGGTTTGCCGGCGCGAAACCGACGATCGACCGCATCGCCGAGATTCGCGTTTCGCCGGAACAGGCCGACGCGGCCGATTGGAATTGGAACAGTCGCTACTGGCGACAACTTGGTGTTCCGTGGGGCGGGCTGCTGACAACTCCCTGGGATCTCGGTCAGTTCGCTCAATTGATGCTGCGGCTGGGTCGCGTTGGTGAGCGGCAATTGCTGTCAACGGCCACCGTGTTGGAGGCGACGCGCAATCAACTGGCGGTGATGAAAGATGTGCCGGACGAAGAACGCCGCTTCCGCCCATGGAGTTTTGGCTGGCGAATGCAGTGGGCCACTCATTCGAGCACGTTTGGCGATCTCATCAGCCCGCGCGCGTTCGGACATTGGGGCGCGACCGGGACGATGCTGTGGATCGACCCAGAGCGTGACTCGTTCGCGTTGATCCTGACGACGCAGCCGCTCGAATCGAATGAAGCCTCGTTCCAACGACTGTCAAATGCGATCGTCGGAGCGTTTGCCAATTGAGTCGGGGCTTGGTGGGGTCGGCAATTTGCCTGCCGACAGTCTGAACGCTGACTTCAAGTGTTGACGCTTTTCGTCGCTTCTCACTGTTGATCGCCTGGCTATAATGCCGCACCTTCGCGGTCTCCGAGCATCGCGAGCGTGGCGGAGTAGCTCAGGCGAAGTAGCTCAGGCGAAGTAGCTCAGTCGAAGTAGCTCAGTCGGGCGGAGTAGCTCAGTCGGTTAGAGCACCGGCTTCATAAGCCGGTTGTCGTGGGTTCGAGTCCCACCTCCGCTATTCTTCCGCATCGCGGCGTTTGATCATCGACAGGCAATTGCCTTTCTCGTTGTAACCGACCTGCGTCATGAAGGATCTCATCAGCATGATGCCGCGGCCGCCGGGTTTATCGAGATTCTCTTCATCAGTCGGGTCGGGCACTTCCGCCAGTTCGAAGCCCTCGCCTTGGTCTTCGATCACGATCGAGACTTCGACGCAATTGAGTTTGCAGGCGATGTAGACCTGCTTCGACGAGTCCATGCGATTGCCATGCTTGATGGCGTTGACCAATGCTTCTTCCAAGGACAACCGAACGCCAAAGACGTCGCGCATCGGCCAGCCATGCTGTTCTAACAGTCCGGCGATGCGCTCCTGAACCGCGTGCCCTTCAGC
Organism: uncultured Planctomycetaceae bacterium; assembly: GCA_964430385.1. GTDB lineage: Bacteria > Planctomycetota > Planctomycetia > Planctomycetales > Planctomycetaceae > CAYSHJ01. The sequence continues at coordinate 8,126 of CAYSHJ010000837.1, read as the reverse complement.
AGTATCGTTAGAAATCCAGATTTCAAACTGTTCGATGTATGCCATGGCTTCCAAAGATCTGACAATCAAATACTTACACCCGACTTGCGAATGTCAAGCGGCACACCACCGGAACCCTCGCCAAAGAACTTGGCAGTAAAGATGGGAGTAGTAAAGTCAAGACAGGAAAAAGAAAGATTGGAAACGGTTTGCCGGGCGTCGGCCGGGCGTCGGTCGCGAGTGGTCGGCTCTAAAGGCCCTGTAACGCCGCCTCCAGGTTGTCCTTCATATCAAACAGCTTATTGAGCTTCGTGATCGCAAAGACTTCGTAAATATCCGGACGGATATTGCACAACCGCAGCTTGCCTTTCGCCGCCTTGACCTTCTTGTCCATGGTGATCAATTTTCCCAGAGCGGCGCTCGACAGGTACTCGACGTTGGAAAAATCAAGGACGATCTTTTGCCGGCCATCCTCCTCCAGCAGGGCAAACAATTGATTCCCGATGATCTGGATGTTGCCTTCGTCGAGAATTTTTTTATCGATGAACTTTGCGACTGTGACATCCCCGATCTCTTCGAGGTCCAACCGCCGGGTTCCAGTGCTCATGATTTGCTTTCGGTTTGCCTGTCGAATTGGTCTAGTGGTCTAGAGTCGTAAATTCGCGCTACCCGCTACCCATAAGTTTAATGATGATGCTCTTTGCCGGAAATCGTGTCAAGCAAGTTTTTTCGGCAAGCCAGGTTGCGCCACAAGCCGCGCAGCAAATCCGGCAAGGTTTTCCTCTTCCTGAGGAGTTCAGGAAGACGTTCTGATTCGCGTCAACGTCCGGTTGCCGTTTGGCATCATCGTTCGAGAACGTGTTGCCGAGCGTCACCACCAAACCTTTTCATCTCTCATCGAGGATCCGCTGAATCGGCGAATTTTTCGGGCAGTAACGGCGTGGCCCATCGTTTGCTTGCCGAATCGGATGTTCCAACTCTGGCCGAACTAGCCGGACAAGGCTGCATTTACGGAGGACTGCTCGACGTGACATCCGCAGGCAAGATCATCGCCGCCAGCCTCTGCCTGACGATTGTGGGACTCGTCACCGAGTTGACCTGTGCGGCGGAGGTTCAAGTGCGACTCAAGGACGGTCGACTGTTGCGTGGCTCGCTTGTCGAGCCGCTCTGCAACGAAGAACAAATCACGCTGGAGGCGCGGTCGCCGGGCATTCTCATGCGGCGAACACTCGCTTCGAGTCAAGTGGCCACCAAGCGAATCAGTCCAGCAATGGCTGACGAAGAACCGAAGCCGCTCGTGGCTGCGCAGCGACCAGAGCACAAACCACCGGCTCACCGAGCGGCTGATCGAGTCGCCAAACCGCCGCGAACACAGCCGTCCTCGTCCCTGTCACACCAAGTCCTGGCGGACGCGGACGAGTTGCCGCTGGCCGAGTTGCTGGTCACGGCACGGCCCATCAGTACCTACGGCCGGATGGATTGGGACGCGTTGCGTCTTTCAGTGCGAGGCTTCGATCAGCGTGGAGTGCCGGTTCCGCTGTTCGGCACGTTGCAAATCACGTTGTGGGGACTGCGCGTGGAACCCGGGCGTTTGGACAAGGACCGGTACGGTGAGCTCTACCAGGCTGTTCCGAGAGATCTGGAAAAGCTCGGCACGTGGACTCGACAGTTGGATTCGAACACCGAGCGACTCGCGGGAACGGCGGTGACAGTTGGCGGTCGACAAGATCGCGGCCGAACTGTTGACCAAGACGATCCCTCGGACGTCATGCAGTTGATTCTACCGTTGCCGCAACCGCTGCCAGACATCGATGCGCGGCGCTGGCCGTTGGGCGAAGTGAGCGTCGAGCTGTTGATGCCCGGTGTCGGAGTCTTCTCGGCGGCGTCACCGGGCGTCATGCTCGTCCATCACAGCCCGCTACGGCAATTCCTGCTCGAACGAGACGGCACGCGGTTCTTCCCCAACGAAGGGACAACCAACAGCCAGCAATCTTTGGGCGACCTGACGAACCGGGCGTTATGGCCAGAGCGCCGCGTCCTCACCATCCAGCCGTAACGTCAGACACTTCGCGCTGCCGCCCGCTTTGATGAACTCGCCCAATTCGGTCGCGTGCGGCATGAAACCCCGTTTGTTCAAGCTCTTCTCCAATTCCGGGCAGCCCGTGTTCAACGCGACATGCCGGCCGAGCACGACCGCGTTGCAGGCGAATCGCTGAGCCTCGTCGGGCCGGACCTCGATCAACGTCGGGATGTGTTGCCGCAACGCCGCCCGGCCGTACTCGTCGAATGCCGGCGGAAAGTAAATCGCTTCGGTCGGGCTGAGCGGACAGAAACACGTATCGAGGTGATAATAGTCATCGCTGACGAGTTGCAGCGGAATGGCGCGACAGCCGAGTTCCTTCGCCAACCAATGTTCGCCACCAACGTCGCTGCGAATGAGGTATCCGGCGAAGAGCGTGTCACCACAAAAGAGCGCGTCCCCGGCCCCTTCAAAATCCCAGCCGCGCGGAAGTTCGACCGTCTCAAACCCGGCGGCCTGGAACCAAACATCGTTGATCGACGTCTCCGGCTGACGAGCCGCATGCCGAAACCGAGGCAAATAGACCCGCTCCCGCCACAGCAAGCCGGCGTTGGCCGTGAAGACCAAATCGGGCAGCCCCTTCACAGCCTCCATCGTGCGGATGTCGGCACCCAGCGACGCCAACACATCACGCAACTGCCGCCACTGGCTCTCGGCCAATGACCGATCGCTCTGCCGACTGCGACTCATCCAGGGATTGATCTCGTACTCGATCCCGTAAAAGTCCGGCGGACACATCAAGATCGTGGGCCGATCAAATTTGGGCAAGATGTTGCTCCGTTAACGTAGACCGATCACTCCGTGATCGGAATTCGAGTCACGGAGTGACTCGACTACTTTCGTGCCGCTCGACAGCGGTGGAGCGGATCGGTACCACACAGGCCCAAGTTCCTCCAGAGCAACCTTAGTCCCAGGAGCGATCATGCCGTATTCTACCGCCACGACCGTCACCCGCCGCCACTTGCTCGCCTCGGCCGCCATGGGAACTGGCCTGGCAATGCTTAGCGACGCGGTCGGCCAAGAAAAAAATCCCGCTGCGAATGTTGTCGATCGCGGAGCCGACTTGAAGATCAAATCGCTGCGCGGGTTTCGAGTCGGTACGAAGGCGTACCTCAAGATCGAAACTAATCACGGCGTTACCGGCTGGGGCGAGGTGACGGGCCTCGATCCAAACGTCGCGGTCGCGTTGGCTCAATCGCTGTTTGAACTACTCGACGGCGAGAATCCGACGCGGATCGAGCATCTCTGGCAGAAGCTCTATCGCTCGCATCGCGACATGCGCGGCGGGCCGTTCATGACGCATGTGATCTCAGCGATCGACATGGCCTTGTGGGACATCACCGGCAAGACCTGGGGCGTGCCGGTCTATCGGCTGCTCGGCGGGCCGACCCGCGACAAGGTCCGCATGTATCCGCACGCGAAGGCGACAAAAGCCGGCACCGGCGGGCCGCATCCGTACTCGGCAGATCCGCCGGAGATCGAACGGCTCGTCAAAATGGTCAAGGACTCGCGCGAACGAGTCGGCCAAGACGGCACCGTGATGTTCGATGCTCACTGCGCGATCCCACCCGCGATGCTGATTCAGTTCGCGAACGCGATCGAGCCGTATGACATCCTGTTTCTGGAAGAAGTCGCCGTCCCCGGCAACATCGAAGTCTTCAAGCGGTTGAAGCAGCACATCAAGATTCCGATGGCCACCGGTGAGCGCGACCGCACGATCTGGGAGATGCTGCCGTACCTCCACGAGCGTTGCATCGACATCCTGCAACCCGACTGCGGCCACACCGGCGGCATCACGCAAATGAAAAAAATCGCGACGCTCGCCGAGGCGTACTTCGTCCCGCTGGCCCCGCACTGCACGTGCTCGGAACTGGGCCTCTCGGCCAGCATCCACGCGGCCTTCGCGGTCCCGTTCCTGCTGATCCACGAAGGCTACCTCGACGGCCACCTAATGCCGGCCGGAGTCGCTCGCAAAAGCTGGGAACAAGACAAAGACGGCTACGCGACGTTGCCTCAAGGCCCCGGCCTCGGCGTGACCATCGATGAGTCGATGTTCGAGAAGGTCAACGCCGACCCGAAGCGCATCTTCAAATGGCCGAAACCGACGCTGCCGGATGGCGCGGTGCGGGATTATTGAACGGTTTGTGGACTCGGCTGAAGGTTTGCGGCGAAAGTTACGGCGTTGGCCGTCGCACACTCCCATCATCTACTTGCGTTTCGATGTTGAAAGGTACATTGGGATGACGACGTTTTGAGTGAAGTCACGAGGCATCCACTCGTCAAAAAGGGGAAAGGACTCAAACCGTTCCCGATTTCCTTCCCACCAAAAAAACAAGTCTCCGCCAAAATAAACTTGCTCGCCCTTTTTTGTATTTGTGATCGGAAAATCATCACCGACTATTTTTGCACATGCTTGTCCGAGATCGGAGTCCACATCTATTGAACCTCCGATTTGGACGATCGGATAGAAAACCATTCGTGCTGGTGCCCGCTTATCATGGGATTTCAGCATCCGCACCAATGCGGCTAAGAACTCAGTTTTGTTGTCTCGAAGAATTGGCACAAGCTCATTTTGCCCCTGAGCAAAGCTGTCCCAGTTGGACAAATACTCGTCAACGAACTCAAGATCATGGTCCATGTTGGCCCCCTAAAAATCGTGTCGTGGTTGAAACCATTAGAACCACAAAGGCACGGAGACACGAAGAGGAAAGGCAAGCCGTCCCTTGCTTGCTCGACACCCTCATGAAATGCTTTTCGCCTATGGGTCACAAGGACCAAACTGTCGCATGTGTTGAGATCACGATTAATCAGCGGTAACTTCCCACTTGCGGCGACGGGATTCACCGCGGTAGTTCAAGCCAATGTACGAATCAAGGAGGGCCAGGTCATGTCGCGTGATCACGAACTCGACGAAATCAGTGATGTGCGAATTCCCGTGGAGTTATTGCGATTGTTGAGTCACATGACGTCCGAATTCGAGGCTCGGATTCGGCGTCAAGCTTGTCGTCGCGCGGCGGCGAAATCGGGAAATCGCCATTGTGTTCTCAGTCGGGACGATCTAGCGGAAAGCATTCAGGCCGCATTCAGAGACGGACCATCTGAGTGGCTGCAGGCGTTTGCACCCAACGAGTCAACTCATGTCCGCCGCGCCTCGTGATTACCACTTCAACAGCCCCGCAGCGGATGAGCTTGACCGACAGGTCATCCGCGGTAAGTCGATTCTCGAGGAACTTGCCTCCTACTTGGCTGCCGCTGATGACGGTGACATTCCCGGTTTGGTCGAAGCCCGTCATGTCCGTCGAGCAGCCGACCTCTTATTCGGACGCCCGTTCGATTTCCCGTCTCCGAATGCCGCAAGAGTGTTTGTCAGCTACTCGCATTCGGACGATGCGTTCGTGGTGGAATTGGCGGAGAAGCTGGAGGCGACCGGAATCGGATGCTTCAAAGCGGATCGCGACATCGAACCCGCATCGTTCTGGACCGAAGACATTTGGACGGCGATTCGGGATTGTGAAGTCTTCTTGCTGGTCGTCACGCACAAATATCTGCACAGCCGCTGGTTTGACCTCGAAGGGGGCGCCGCGATGGCGTCGCGAAAGAAAGTCCTGCTCATGCTGCGGCATGTCGAGCGAAGCGAAGTCCCGATTCCGTTCGACCGCTTCCAATCCGTTGTCGTTCAGAGCAGTCGTCAGTTGGATGAACTGGTCGATTGGTTGAAGGCCGAACTTCAGTGACGATTCGTGCCTTCATCGAAAACGAAATCGAAGTGAAGCTATGAAGGTCATCGAACTGCTGAAGCACAACCCTGAATTCATGGCTCTCCTCCGCCGACTCTCGCAGGAACCCGCGACGATCTCGCTGGAAGACCTGCGTCAAGAACTCGCGTCATGACTTCTGCGCAACGGCACTGCGCCGAGGTCCGGCTTCGGCCTGACCGTTGATGAGTCGATGTTCGAGAAGGTCAACGCCGACCCCAATCGCGAGCCCAGAATTTACCGTGCCACCTCACGTTTCATCGCTTGCTCGACTCCGACTTGATAACGATGCCGCCACACAGGATTTCAGATTTCAAATCTGAGATTTCAGATTTCAAATTCCCCCGACGCCAGGTATCCGCATGCGGTGGAGAGTGCAACGGTCAACGTGATGCTCAATCAACGGCGTCGCGGCCATAAACCCGCCGCAGCCGTTCGAGCGTCGCGTCAACTTCGTTGTCGATCCGGTCTCGAACGATCACGTCGGCCGCGGCTAACAGTTCGGCAAGCTCGCGCAGACAAGGTTTCGTCAGCCGTGGCTCATAGATCAGCATGAGCCTTCGCTCGACAAGGTCGCTCAGCGACCGCACCCACTCGTGCCGAATGACCCATTCCGCGAATCGACGCGGCAGGTGCGTGTCTGCAATGTTCCGAGCAGCGTTTGCATCGAGCGACTCGCATTCAAACACGTCATCAAACCGATTCCCGATCAGTCGCCACACGGCTTGGACTTGTTCGAGCGTTAGCCCGAATCGCTCACTCAGTCGCGACCACTGCGACTGGAGCGAGGCTTCGTCGGGCGGGAACGATTCCGCTCCGGGAAGCATTCCTTCGCGTGAATCGACGGCGTGGCGCCGGTGCATGCGCCTGAGCACTCGATCCGCGACTTCTTCGGCGAGCGCCCGGCAAGTCGTCAGCTTGCCGCCGATGAGCGTCAGGATCGGAAACGATCCGCGATGGTTTTCGTCGATCCAGTGACCTCGCGGAATCGACGCTGGTGAGTCGGAACGTCCATACGGCAACGGCCGCACGCCGCAGTAGTGCAGCAGGACGTCCTCGCGAGTCAACCCCGCCGACGGCAAGACCTCGTTGACTAAGTCCAACAAGTAGTCGATCTCGCGCAGCTCGGCGATCGCTGTGTCGGGCCGAGCGTCGAACGGTTCGTCCGTCGTACCGACCAATGTCAGGTTGGAACCGAATGGGAGGATAAAGACGAGCCGTCCGTCGGCCGCTTCGGCATACAGGCCGGCGTCGCCAATTGCTTGTCGCAACGGCGGGGATGTCGTGACGAAGTGGCTTCCCTTCGTTCCGCCAAACAAACGTGGCGAGTTGACTCGCAGTTCGGCCAACGTGCCGTCGCCCCAAGCACCGGTGGCGTTGATCAGGACTGACGGTTCAAGAAACTCGTCCGTCGTTTTTCCGTGAGGCAAATCCCGCGGCATTCGGTCGCACAGTCGCACACCACGACCGTCGAACTCCGCCAGCGTGTGCGTGCGGACCTCGAATCGCAGTCCTTGCTTGGCGGCGGCGCGTCGAGCATCTTCGAGCATCGCGACCACGAAACGCTCCGGGAATGTGATCTGCGCGTCGGAGTACGAGCAGACCCAGCGGTATTTGTCGCCCAGAGTCGGGTGTTCAAATCTCAAATCTGGCCGAGACATTGTTGCGGGTGCATCGTGACGATTGCCGGCCAAACTTGAAATTTGAACACCCGACCCTTCGGCCTCTCGCGCCAACCAGCCGTACAGCCCCAGCCCCAGCCGCGCGACCCACAAGCCTCGTTCGCGAGCGTTCGGAAACCAATTCAACCAGGCTTTCGCGACTCGCGATTGATCCCAACCGAGCAATTTCAATGCACTCCAAACAAGCCCGCCCAGCCGTCGTCTCACCGGAATGTGCAGCCGCAACGGACGCACAAACTGCGGAGCCGTCCGTAACAGGATCTCTCGTTCGCGCAGCGATTCCGCAACCAGTGCGATGTCGCCGTGTTCGAGATACCTCAAGCCTCCGTGTATCAGTCGCGATGACCGCGACGTCGCGCCGAACGCGATATCGTTCGCATCGACCACAATGACCGACAACCCGTTCAACACCAGCTCGCGCGCCACCGCCGCACCGTTGATGCCGGCTCCGAGGATGAGGACGTCAACTTGTGTCGCGCCGGCGTGCATTTAGAGTCTTCGGTTGTCAATTATGCGCGCCGTGCGCGCAATACGTAGCCGAGTCGCTCCGCGACTCGGATTGAATCGGCGTCGCGGAGCGACGCCGCTACGTTGCGGCCGAAGGCCGCGTTAGAGTCTTCGGTTGTCAAT
>CAYSHJ010000836.1:0-6839 GCA_964430385.1 uncultured Planctomycetaceae bacterium | reverse complement strand
CAGCGTGTGGCCGAGCATCCGCCGAGCGTTCTGCTCCGCTTCCTCTGCTGACCGGACAAGCACGACGCCACGCTGATCGGGATACTCTTTGAAGCGTCCTTTGCCGCGTCCGCCAGCGTGAATTTGCGACTTCACCACCGCCAGCGGCCCGCCCAACTGCTTAAACGCCGCCGCCGCCTCTTCCGCCGTGCGAGCCACCACGTTTTTCGGCACCGGCACGCCCGACTTGGCCAATAAAACCTTGGCCTGATACTCGTGAATCTTCATGGTCAGCCTTTGAACAGGTAAAGCGTCTCGACCGCTGCGAAATCAAGAACAGCGGGCGAAGGGGGCGGATGATAACGGTGCCGTGAATGAGTCGCCAGAAACGGCACGGCTGGCTAATTCTTGAATCTCCGCAACCTGTAGCCCAGGCCCTTGTGGCCTGAGTGATGAGACTTCCGCCTTTTCTTTCTGATGAATTCAATTCAAACCGGCCACAAGGGCCGGGGCTTCAGCTTGCCCAAGACGACGAATTGGCCAGCCGTGCCAGATACGGGGACGAGGAGACCAGGCCGGATGGCCTATTCACATGCTTCGCGGCGATGCGAGAACACGCCTCGGCCAACGGCACCTTGAATACGTATTCATGAACAGGTTCTTTTCCGGAGACAACGACATCGAAACGTTGACAAAGTCTCGGGCCAATTCGCAACCGAAGATGATCCTACTCCACTTCAATCCGTGTGACCGCGACAGCCGGCATTCGTCGCGGGGTCGATATGTTCGCTACGACACTCAAGTTTGCCGATCGGCTCTCAAAATGTGATTGATGAAAGTCACTATCGAGTGAAGCCGCTGAGTCTGCCGGTCAAGATTGATTGTCGAACAGCGACTGTCCGCGGGTCGGATTGCTGAGACATCGGTACGATAGCCACTTTCCACGAAAGGTAAGACATGCGTAAGCTCGTTTGGGGTTTGATCGCTTTGGCCAGTTTGGCGGCGCTGCAGGGTTCGGCGGAGGCCCGTGAGCGGCGGTTCCTGTTGATGGTCTGGGACGATGGACGGCCGGAGTATTCGCAGCCGCCGATTCAACCCACCCAGCCGCAGCCGCAGCCGCAGCCGCAGCCGCAGGTTCAGCCCATCCAGCCGCAGCCGCAGCAAGAGACCTACTACCAGCCAGAGCAGCGTCCCGGTTTGTTCGACCGGATGATGGACGTCGAACGCCGCAAAAATGCCTGGCTGCGTCAATCGTTCTTCGGCTACTAAACGAGCAGTGCCGGCCACAAGGGCCAAGGGCTACGGGAATTCAAACACTCGCAACACGAACGCTCGATCCGCGATCGTGTTGCGAGTTTCGTTTTCCCGACTGCGACGGCAAGTGAGCGACGTTGAGACGTCACGCTCAACGCGCTGGCTTGACCGCACCGAGCTTTCGATCGGCGAAGTCAAGGATGCGTCGCCAGTAGTCGCGATTGAGCACATGCTTCTCGTCGCGGCGGTATTGCACGAGGTCGCCGGTGTTCGCGTCCGTGAAGTCTTCGTCGCCGCGCACGATGCCCGAGCCAACCAGTCCGCGTCCGCCGAGAAACTTGTAGACCTTGTCGGCTCCTTGCAGCGAACGGAGCGCGTTGTCGTAGTTGGCCCACTTGTCTTGATCGCCTTCGGTGTCCAGCAGCGGCCGCGGTGCGATCAGAGCAACCAGCAAATATTGGTCGATCGGCAGATGTGACTCTTTACCGCCGCCGAATTGAGGGAACGTGTCGTTGAACCAGTGCGGGAATGAGCGATTGATCCGCTCGACGGTTTCCTGATCGTTGTCGCGGCTCATCGCCATACCGCCGGTGCCGGACTGATGCGGCACGGCCAACGCAATTCGTTCGTCGAACGCTGCGGCCAGCAGCGTCGTCTTGCCGAGCCGCGAATGGCCAATCGCGCAGACGCGAGTCTTGTCGATGTCCGGATGCGCCACGAGGTAATCAACCGCGCGCGACAAGCCCCACGCCCACGCTCGAATCGTGCCCCAATCGTGCGGACCAAGTTGCTGTTGTCCGCTCGGCAAATAATGCGGATGAATGCCGTCGGTCAGGTCGGCCGTGTCGGGATCAATGTCGCCGTTGTAAAACGTCGCCAGCGCATAACCGCGCTCGACCAACAGATCCGGGCACCAGACGTTGGCTTGAGATCCTCGCCCCTTCTCGGTCGCGTGATCGTTCTCGACGCCGGCACAGCTCTTGTAAATCCACTGCGACGGAATCGCGATCTGTGTGTCATCCACGACGGCGTGATTGCCACAGAAGTTCAACCCCACGAACACGGGCGCCGGACCCTTTCGCTCGTTGGGCAAGATTAGCAGCAAGTGGATCGGCGGTGCCGACGCCGGACCAAACTTGAGCGTGACCTCTCGCAACGTGGCCTTGCCGCTCAGCGCCTTCGCGTCGGTTCGGACAACCGTTGCCGCGACCTTCTCCGGCGCTGCGGGAGCGTTGCCATACATGTAATGCTCGAAGAGAGCCTTCAATTCCGGCCGTCGCTTGTTGATCCAGTCCTCCTTCGAGCGGACCGGCGTGCCGTCGAACATCAGCAGCGGATCGGGAGGCTCAGCCCGCGCAGGAAGTTGATCGGCCGGAGGAAATTCGCTCGCAAAGGCTGTTCCACTCAAGACGGATGTGCCCGCGAACAAGCACAGCAGACACGACCAAGTCCCACGACGACGCATGACCGAACTCCCTGAAATCGGACGAAGGAAGCGGACTTAGAGCACCAGCATGGAAGCAATACACCGCGACTCTGGCAATGCTACGACCGAAATGTTTTTGGTCACGGATGGGACACAGATTGAACACGGATTGAGAAGACACAAGCGAACTGTTACTCCGTCCGTGTTCAATCGGTGTTTCATCCGTGGCTTCGAACCGTCCTTTCACATTTTTTACCGTGCTCGAATGACTTTGAAATTGGGTGACACGATTGCGGCCTTGGCGTCGGCTCCCGGAGCAGGCGGTCGAGGCATCGTGCGCGTCAGCGGTACGGATGTGAAGCGAATCGTGTCGGAACACTTCGAGCCGACGGATACCGCTCGCTGGGAGCGATCGCGACGGGCGGAGTGGCATCCTGGCACGTGGCGATTGCGGTTGGATGTGCCGTGGGACGACGCTCCGTTGCGCGACGGGTTGCGATTGCCGGTGGATGTTGGTTTGTGGCCGACGGCTCGCAGTTACACCGGGCAACCGTTGGCGGAGCTGCATCTTGTCAGCTCGCCGCCGTTGCTCGAGGCGATTCTGACGCAGTTGACTCGCGCAGGCTGTCAAACGGCTCGGCCGGGGGAATTCACGCTGCGAGCGTTCCTCGCGGGACGCCTCGACCTGTTGCAGGCCGAAGCCGTGCTGGGAGTTATCGACGCGGCGGATCACGAAGAACTCGAACTTGCTTTGCGACAACTCGCGGGTGGAATCTCCGGGCAAATCGGTCAACTGCGAGCTGATCTGCTTGATCTGCTCGCCGAGTTGGAAGCAGGACTCGACTTCGTGGACGAAGACCTTGAGTTCGTCACGCGCGAGCAGCTTTTGCGTCGCGTGACCGCGGCGCGGCAGACGTTGTCGGAACTGTGCGATCAAGCCTCGCGCCGGCTCAACAGTTCTGCTCGCCCGCGGGTCGTGCTGGCTGGGCTGCCGAACGCGGGCAAGAGTACGTTGCTCAACGCGCTGTGCGGTCAGTCGGCGGCGTTGGTCTCCGCCGTGAGCGGCACGACGCGCGATTATCTGATTGTGCCTCTCGACCGAGACCGGCTGCACATCGACCTGATCGACACGGCCGGCTGGGATTCGTCGTCCACCGGCATCGAAGTCATCGCGCAGCAGAGGCGTCACGAGCAATGGCAACACGCCGACCTGATCATCTGGTGCAGTGACGTGTCGGTCGATGCCGCGTCGCTGGCGCTCGACGAACGATTGTTTGCCGAGGTGTCTCGTGATTCGCGGCTGGTGTTGCGCGTGGGGACGAAAGCGGATTTGATCGGTGGCGGTGTTGACACCAGCCCGACGCGCCAGCGAGGAACCTCAGACCATTTGACATCCGATCCCTCGCTGGCGCGTCGGGCTAATGTGAACCCTGTTCCGAATTGTCTGTCTCTTAGTGCGAGCAAGGGCATCGGCCTCGACTCCCTTTGTGATCGCATCGCCGACACGCTGGCGATCGATTCGCGCGGTTGCCGGCAGTGGTTGGGCATGACGGCCGCTCGCTGCCAGGACAGTTTGCTGGCCGCTCGCGATGCCCTGAGCCAAACGCTGGATGCTGTCTCGCTCGGCGTGGGAGATGACCTGATCGTCGTCGAGTTGCGCGAGGCTTTGGAGCACCTCGGCCACATCGTCGGCGCGGTCTACACCAACGACGTGCTCGACCGCATCTTCAGCAAGTTCTGCATCGGGAAATAGGTTTCGGAATAGGCACAAGAAGCCACGCATTCAAATTACGTAAGTATATACTATAAATCAACTTAACGTCTTGGATTCGATCCAGTGGAGCGTCGATTGAAATTGCTGCTCGCACACCATGCTGCACGGAACGCGCCCTGAGCGTTGTATCGGCGGACACAGGCCTTTTTTCATCCTCGTTCGTACTTCGATCGTTGAATGGGACTGCGAACGACACCCCACCCCGATGCATCGTCTATCAAGGGGCTGATCGAGTTCTCGCTGCCTGCCTCTCGGCAACCGGGTGAAGCGGTTGCAGGCAAGTTGTTGCGGCGTGCGTTACGGTTGCGTTTTGACAGGTTCCGAGAGTTTCAGAGTGAACGGCTCGCGGACGAAACTGTGGTAAGACGATCCGCCGTACCCGAGCCCCAAACCTTCGACTCCGCGTTTCAGCACGTCGGGCTTGCGCTGGTCCCATGGGGTGTAATAGATCTTGAGTTCCGACTGGACGTCAGCGGTGAGCCAGTTGCAGAAGGGCGCATGGCCGGGAAACCAGTGGTCCGTGTAACTCTTGGGATAGGAGATGATTTTCATTCGATAAGCGTTGAACGCTTCGACACGTTGCTTGAGCTCTAATCGGTTTTTCGGCGTTGCGTCTGCCTGGAATGCGCGATACGAAATCAATGCCTCGGTCAAGAGTTTGGTGAAATCGAAATGGTCGCGCGTCAGCCGTAGCCATCCCCGAGACCGTTCTGTGTCGGCTTCCCGTTCGGCTTGCTGCAGAAGTCCTTCGAGCGCTTGCAAGTGCGCTGGAGAATATTGAGCCAAGTATAACTCGGTTGTCCCCATCCCAACGGGCATTCCGAGATTTCGACCGGAGAATTCCTGAATGTCCTCTGGCAAGACTTCCTCCAGCCGAGCGTAGAGCCGAGCGAAGAACTGCAACATCGTCTCGCCTGCTTTTCCATACACGCCGTGGCAATATTCCTTGACGAGTGCTTCGTGATCGAGAGCAGGGTTTCCCATCAACTTGCCGAATTCATAAAACATCGGCCCTTGCAATCCCCAGCAGGTCTCGGCCTGAAGATACAGACCAATAAACCCCTGCTCGTGCAGATAGCGGAGCTTTCCGGCAACTTCGCGGGGGGTCGAGTGAATGTTCATGCCCATCGGGCACTGGATGTTGAACCAGCACATGTAGGTGGTCATCCCGGTCGCTTTGCCTTTCCAGGCTGCGACGTATTCGGGCTCCTGATTGGCCATCTCGACGACGACGTTGTCCCCGAAGTACTCGATCGTTTTGGATGGCCAGGCCGTTGGGGCGTAGCTGAGAAGGAGTACCTTCTGGTTTGGATGCGTTTTTCGCACTTCGTCAATCACCCACTTGTGCGTGAGAAACAGTCGATCACACGGCGTATTCTTCAACCCGCCTTTCTGGAAGACATCCCAACGCTGTCCGTCTGGCTTCCAGCGAAATTGATCCAGCTTCTCGCACTCCGGGCATTCACAGCGTAAGTAGCCGTCTTCCTGGCCAAGAGTGACGAGGTCGTAGCCTGCGTCAAACTTTTCCTGTATCCAACGCAGGAGAAGTTGGCGGACTTCCGGATTCGACGAACACAGGTGATTGATGTCACCGGTTCGCTTGCCATTGATCAGTGCGAAATACTCAGGGTGTTCTTTGAAATACTTGTCGGCCGGAACGGCTTCGTAGTAGCACCCACCGGCCAGAACGGAGATCGAGTTGCGGAAGTTGTTGATGATCGAAGCCGGCGTGTCTCCGCCCGTCTTAAGAAACCCAGGACTATAAGCGGCCCGTCCGTCCGCATACGCGAAGGCCGGAATCACCGTCTTGCTGAGGTCGGCTGCAACCGAAATGTCCGTCTTCGTGGGAATCAGCTCTCCTTCTGGTGTCGGCAGAAACCAGCGGATACCGCACGCATCTTCAAGAAACGTGAGAACGGCCCGCGCCGTCCCCCGAGCGCCGTGCAGGGGGCTACTCTTGATGGTCCGTGTGCTGTCGCGGCCGATCAGAAAGAGAACGTTTCCACGCGCGATCAGTTTGCCGCCGTCCCACTTCAGATCGCTGAGGTCGATCGCCGCTTTCTCAGCCAGTGCCGTTTTTCCAACCGAGATGAGGGTTCCGGCGAGTTCCTTGTCGTCGCTTAGGATCGGCAGTTTCGCGCCCGTCGATTGTTGAACATACGACTGCAACCATTCGGCCGACCTGTTTGTCCACTCGTCGGCATTTTTAGGGATCACGATCGTGGATGCCGGCTGGCCGTCCTTGACCAGCGTGAGCTGTGGGCCGGACTCGCTTCCTGCAAAACACGCCATTGCCGGAAGAAACACCAGGCACAACATGACCTGGATAACCTGTCGCACTGCCGAGGCTGGGTGCCTCATTGATCCTGAAAACAATCGAATTCGTTCTTGCTTCATCATCGTTCT
>CAYSHJ010000835.1:0-1750 GCA_964430385.1 uncultured Planctomycetaceae bacterium | reverse complement strand
ATGTGGCATAACTCCTGCGGAGTAAACACAACTGCGAAACCTGCGAACTTGGAACTACTGAGAACTCTCAACCTTCGACGCGAAACTGTCGAGGCCGGATGTCAACAACCTACTTCGCGCGTCACGTCGCCGGGACGGCCGCTTTTCGCTTTGTAGTGCGGGTCCGTTTGGCATGCGAACGCTCTTTCGCAAGCCGCTTCCATAATTCCGCAGCCGAAAGACCTTCCCCCGCAGCAATCCGGCGACGAGCCGCGTCGAGAATCTGCTGAAGCCGAGGAGTCCAAACGATGTCGTCCGAATCCGACGAGCGACGTTTTCTATTCTTCTGAGCCATCGAATCTTTCTGATCAATGCACCCGCTGTCCCGGTACCGCACCGCTGTCCGGGGACAGCAGGTAAATCTCTTGGCCGCCGACTCCCGCCGCACAGACCATGCCTTCGCTGACTCCAAAACGCATCTTGCGCGGGGCGAGGTTCGCGACGACGATGACCAAGCGGCCGACCAATTGAGCCGGATCGTAGGCGCTTTTGATTCCGGCGAACACGTTGCGGCGGACGTCGCCGCCCAGGTTTAATGTCAGTTGGATCAGCTTGTCCGCGCCTTCGACATGCGACGCGGCCAGAACTCGCGCGACGCGAAGGTCGATCTTCGTGAACTCGTCGATCGAACACAGCTCCGCAACGAGCGGCTCTTTCTCCAACGCTTCGGGGCCGTCGGTCGGTTGTAGCGAACGCGGGGCGTCAGCCCCCTGGTTTGTGGCTGGGGTTGGTGGCGTGGCTGAAGCACCAGGGGCCTGACGGCCTCCGTTCGCCGGACTGACTTCAGCATCGGTGGGCTTGCTGTCTTCGATCATGGCTTGCACCTGTTTGGGATCCACTCGTTTGAGCATGTGTTGGAAAGTCGCGACGGGCGTGCCCGTCAACGGCGACTGAACATCCTCCCAACGCGTGATCGGAGAATTGAGCAACTCGCCCGCTTGCTTCGCCAATCGTGGCAGCACAGGGGCGAGATACACGACGATTTGTCGGAAGAGATTCAACCCGACCGAGCAAATTTGCCGGACCTCTTCCGCCTTGTCCGGCTGCTTGGCGAGCAACCACGGAACTTTTTCGTCGAGGAATGTATTGGCTCGGTCGCAAAGTTCTTTCGTGCTGCGAATCACGGCTTGGTAATCACACCGTTCGTAAGCGTCGGCGATGGACTCGCCTGCCGCCGCCGCGAAAAGAAACAAGCCGCCGTCCGCAGGATACGTCTCGCACAGTGACTGGCCGCCGACAAACTTAGCCGTGCGCGAGGCAATGTTCACCACACCGCCGACCAGTTGTTTGTTCGTCTTGTCCACGAACTCATCGAGGCTGAGATCAAGATCATCCAACCGTGGGCCGAGCTTCGAAGCGTAGTAGTAACGCAGGTACGCCGGGTCGAGATGTTTCAAATACGTCGCGGCTTGGACAAACGTGCCTTTGGACTTCGACATCTTCTCGCCGCCCACGTTCAGAAAGCCGTGAATATGCACTTTCGTCGGCAGGTTGAAGCCAGACGCCTTCAACATCGCCGGCCAGAACAACGTGTGAAAGTACGTGATATCCTTGCCGATGAAGTGGTGAATCTCGGTCGTGCAATTGTTTGGCTCCCTCTCCCCCGCAGCGGGGGAGAGGGCTGGGGTGAGGGGGCGAGATCGAATATCCGCGGAGCGCTCGACCCCCCCCCCCTCACCCTCTCCCCCGCTGCCGGGGGGAGGGGAACGGC
>CAYSHJ010000834.1:0-1897 GCA_964430385.1 uncultured Planctomycetaceae bacterium | reverse complement strand
CGAGATCGCGCCGTCGCCCCGTCGCGTGCGTCGTGCGTGGGTCAACGGCGAGCGAATCTTCAGTCAGTTGAAACCATTCGTCGGCCCGAAGGACTCGGTTTTCGAGGTCGGTGCCGGCATCGGCTGCACAGTGAAAGCCTTCGAACTGAACGGACATCGAGCCACCGGCATCGACCCCGGCGAAGGTTTTCAGAAATTCTCGCACGAGCAGCTTCGAGCCAACGTCCACAACGCCAACCTGTTCGACTTACCGCCGCAGCCGAAGCACGACCTGATCCTGCTGGTCCACGTGATCGAACATTTCCGCTCGCCGCGCCGTGCGCTGGAACACATCCATCGCATGCTGCAACCGGGCGGAATGGTATACGTCGAATGCCCGAATATCGCCGCTCCGTTCGCGACTCGGTCAAGGCTATTCCACTTCGCCCACATTACGAACTTTACTCCCACCAGCCTGACCATGCTGGCCGAGAGCTGTGGCTTTCGCGTGCTGCAATCGTTCAGCCAGGAGCATGATCCGAACATCGAAGTCTTGCTGGAGCGAGTCGAATCGGCGCGGATTGACATCGACGACAAGAACTACTCCAGGACGCTGGCCGCCATCGAAGGTTACGACGCGCTGACGTATCACCTGCGGCCCAGTTACCTCATCAGCCGCATCGCCAAACTGGCCAGCTATGCGACCGAGTACCTCATCGGCCCTTGGTGGTTGAACGGATTCACGCGCCGCTGCCAAGCCGAGAAGCCGCTCGCGACAACGTCTGCCGCGCCGATCGAATCCGCTCAACGCCGCGCGGCCTGAACAGAGACGACTCGCTGAGAGGTCGTGAACTTATTGCGCAGCGGAGCGGTCGTGAGTGTGGCACGACGCTCTGCGTCGTGAATTGCGACGCGGAGCGTCGCACCACAATGTTGCGAGAAAAACAACACCGTCGCAAACAACGATTTAATGGTCGGAGTCGGCCCATTCGTTGGAACGTATCGCCGATCTTCGGCCGCCACACCTGCGAAATTCCGCGCCGCCGGGTATCTTGGCGAGGTGCGTTCCCAAAAATCACAGCCTCGGAGCGTGACGGCGAGTTTGGACAACGCTCTTCAGCGCTCTTGCCCGGGAGACTTCTGATGAGATCACAACGTTTATGGTTCGCTGGTTTGACCCTTGGTTCGTTTTTGCTTGTTTCCATCACCATGGCCGCGGATGCCAAAGTGGTGAAATACGCTCGCTTCCAAGTGGAAGGGACCAGCCTGTATGGAGTCGTCGAAGGAGATCGCGTCACGGCGATTCAGGGCGATCTGTTCGGTAAGTGGCTGAAGACCGACAAGTCCTTTGCGTTGAAGGATGTCAAGCTGCTCGTGCCGACGCAGCCGTCGCAAGTGTTCGCGATGGCCGGCAACTACAAAAGCCATCTGAAAGAGGCAACCATCCCGCCCAAGTTTCAGATCGTGCAGCCGTTCTTCAAATCACCGAGTTGTCTGACTCCGCATGGTGCCGACATCGTCATCCCACCTGGCACGAGCGAAGTGCATTTCGAGGCGGAGTTGGTCCTCGTCATCGGCAAGACGGCTCAGAAAGTGCCGGAAACGAAAGCGCTGGAGTACCTGTTTGGCGTGACGTGTGGCAACGACGTGAGTGCTCGCGATTGGCAGAAGGACGACGTGCAGTGGTGGCGAGCCAAAGGGAGCGACACGTTCGGACCCTGCGGGCCGTTCCTCGTGTCGGGCATCAACTACGACGATCTCCGCGTGCAGATGCGAATGAACGGCCAAACGCTTCAGGACCAACGCACCAAGGACTTCATTCACAATTGCGCCAAGCAAATCAGCGCCATCAGCCAGCACATCACGTTGCATCCCGGCGACCTGATTTTCACGGGAACTTCCGGTCAGACCTCGGCGA
>CAYSHJ010000833.1:0-2797 GCA_964430385.1 uncultured Planctomycetaceae bacterium | reverse complement strand
ACGGCACCGGATCAGGGCTCCTTGGGAGTCGTGATCAGTCTGACCGGCCTGCGTACGTTCGCGCGTTTTGTTGGCGAGTCTGGCTTGCATCAATTCATCTTCCCGTCCGAGAGGCGGCGCTGCGTGGTTGAAACGGCTCTGTCCGACTGGAAAGCATATCTCCCGCCGCGCGGTATCGACCGCAAGGGAGGACTAGACGGCTACCCGACACGGCGCGAGTACGACGAAGTCAAATCCCAAATTGTGGACAAGGACGACCTGCATCCGTTGACATTCGGCCGAACCGCGTTCGAGGCGGCCGTCACCGCGCTGCTGGAAACGCGGCATATGCGGGATGCGGAGCGATTGTTGACATAGTCACCCGAAGCGTCAGCATGAAATTCACCCTGCCGATCATTGTGGAAGCGTATCCGCTGGAAGCGACTCGCGAGACCGAGTATCGCGTGCGGCCGGTGTTTGTTCCGTGTGTCGAGGGACGCAGTCGGCAACTGACACGAGCGATCAGCCGGCTGACGGCGGATGTGCGGAAATCGCTGCGCGAAGTCGCCAAGGAACAGCGGCACGAGCGATTGGCGGAATTGCTCTTCGATCCCGAAATGGAAGGCTCGCGGTTGACGCTGACAATCGCGCTGCGGCGGCGCAGTGTCACCGTCAAATATCTGATCGCCACTTTGGAAACGCTCGGTCGCACGGTCGCGTTCGCCACTTGTTTGCCGGACTTGTGGTTCGAGGTGCCCTGCGGCAGCACGCTCGCCACACAAGCCGAGGAAGTCCTCACCGAGCGCTTCCGCAAACGGGAGCTCGAAGATGGGGACGAGTTCATTTCGCCAGAGAAATACTCGCTGGCGAGCAATGCCTGGATGACATCGATCGACTTCGATCTGCATGTGCCGGAACTGCGGAAGGCTCCATTGAAGGAATTCTTTGCGACGCTCGGACAAAGTGAAGTGCTGGATGGAGCGGAGGAACTTGATACGGTCGGGCATTGTTTGGACCGTGCGTATCCCGACGACTTGGATCGCGTCGTGCTGCGCGATCGCGAAGTCAACGAACTGTCGCGGCTGTTGTCGGCGGCGGAGGCTCGGCCGGTGTTGTTGCTGGGGCCTCGACAAGTCGGCAAGACGGCGATCATTCACGAGACCGTCTTCCGCAGAGTCGATGAACACAAAGACCCGTATCGCAATCACCGCAATGTCTGGTGGTTGTCGCCGCAGCGGTTGATCTCCGGCATGTCGTATGTCGGCCAGTGGGAAAACCGGCTGATCGCAATCTTGAAGGAAGCGGCCAAATGCCAGCATGTGCTGTTCTTTGATGACGTGCTGGGCCTGTATGTCGCCGGGCAGACGTCGCAGTCTTCATTGAGTGTCGCGCATGTCCTCAAGCCGTATGTCGACCGAGGTGAGGTCCGACTGCTGGCCGAGTTGACACCCGATGCGTTCCGCGTCCTGCGCGAACGGGACCGAGGCTTTGCTGATTTGTTCCACATCATTCCGGTCAACGAGTTACCGCCAGCCGACACGTTGCGCGTCTTGATGCAGACTCAGCGGCAACTGGAGGAACGATGCGATTGCTCCTTCGAGGTGGATGCTCTGCCGCAGGTCATCGACGTGACTCGGCGATACGCTCGCGGCGAGGCATTTCCGGGCAAGGCGGTGCGGTTGCTGAAACGATTGGCGATCACCGAGTCAACGGCTAGCGGGGCGGCGTCAGCCCCCCGGTTGGATCCGAGCACTCGAACAACCGGGGGGCTGACGCTGCCCCGCTAGCCAGAAGATCGTGAAACAAGAATGATCGATCGCCGTGCGGTGCTATCCGCGTTTCACGAGCAAAGCGGCTTGCCGTTGGCGTTCTTGGATCTCGATCAAAAACTCAGTTCCGAAGAAATCGCAGTCGGTTTGCGTCGCCGTTTCGTGGGCCAAGAGGTGGCCGTCGGCGCGGCAGCCGAGATCATCGGCATCGCGAAGGCGCGGCTGAACGAACTCGACCGGCCGTTGGCGTCGCTGCTGTTGCTCGGCCCGACGGGGGTCGGCAAGACACAGTTCGCGAAAGCGATCGCCGCGTACTTGTTTGGCTCGGAAGACCGGCTGCTGCGGTTTGACATGAATGAGTACGTTTCGGCGTCGTCGGTGCCGCAGCTCATCGGCACGTTTCGCAATCCCGAAGGCTTGCTGACCTCGGCCGTACGACGCAGTCCGTTCGCTGTCGTGCTGTTCGATGAGATCGAAAAGGCTCACCCCGACGTGTTCGACTTGCTGCTGCAAGTGCTGGGCGAAGGCCGGCTGACCGACGCGCTGGGGTGGACGACCGATTTCACCAACACGCTGATCCTGTTGACGTCGAATCTTGGTGCTCAGCGATCTGACACGGGACTCGGCTTCGGCGCGCGCGAGGAACATGCGAAGTCGGCATCGATCAAAGCGGCAGAGAATTTCTTCCGGCCGGAATTCTTCAACCGGCTTGACCGCGTGCTGCCGTTCGACCGGCTCAGCCGCGACGATATGCGCCAGGTCGCCACGCTGATGATCGACGACCTATTCCGCCTCGACGGCCTGACGCGCCGCCGAGTCGTGCCGATCGTCTCGCCCGATGCCGTCGAATGGATCGTCTCGCAAGGCTACGAACCGGTACTCGGCGCTCGCGCGTTGCGACGAGCACTCGATCGCGAACTTGTCCGACCGATCGCGGCTCGACTCGCGGCGCAATCACCGAGCGGCTTGACCGTGATCCAAGTCAACCGCGCCGAGCAGGGCCTGTCGGTCACAACGCAAGAGTTGTCCATCGCCGAACGCATCCCGAA
>CAYSHJ010000832.1:0-1525 GCA_964430385.1 uncultured Planctomycetaceae bacterium | reverse complement strand
TGGACGGCATGGATCTGGCCGACGCCGCCCAAAGGTTGCAGATGCCCGGCGAGATCCGGCCGCCGGCTCGCCGCCCGGATGCGCCAGCCGCTGGCCGCCAGGAGCCTAATGGCATGCCGGCCGATGAACCCGGCGCCTCCGAACACGGTGACAAGCCCCTTTCCGCCCTCCCGATCCGCCATCCTCCAATACCTCTTCCTCGCGCAACTGGCCGAGAGATACACGCCGGAAAACACCCCCTCAAGGCGGGGCCTTTGAATTGACAAGCCCTGTCCGCCGCACTAGGTCAAGCGCTTCGAGCCCGACGGCCCGAAGCCCAGATGGCGGAATTGGTAGACGCACTAGTTTCAGGTACTAGCGCCGCGAGGCATGGAGGTTCGAGTCCTCTTCTGGGCACCAGGGCCGTTTTTCATAGCTGCGCATGGATGAAGATTTAGATAACTAATTCAAATAGTTACACTGACAGCCTGACACTTCTTTGGAGATAGCGACTCATAGGTTCGCCCCAATTTTTGGGTAGAAATCTGGGTATCGCCGATTCGGCGACAAGAAGGTGGTACCCATCCATGGCGCTCACACCGTTTGCAATCAATGCAGCACGACCGAAGGCAAAACCGTTCAAGCTTGCCGACGGTGGCGGTCTGAATCTCTTGGTCCAACCGAACGGCCATATGTTCTGGCGTTTCCGATACCAGTTTGCGGGAACCGAGAAAATGATGGCGCTCGGTTCGTACCCGGCGACAACGCTGGCCGAAGCGCGGGTCAAGCGCGCTGATGCCCGGAAGCTGATCGAAGCGGGGACTGATCCATCAGTTCAAAAGAAGCTCGCTCGCATCGCTGCCGAAGCTGCATCCCGCAACACGTTCAAGGCGATTGCTGCGGAACACGTGGCGAATAAGCTTGCCAACGGGGCGTCGCCGGTGACGGCCGAAAAGCATCGCTGGCTGTTGGAGGACGTGGCCGCGACCATAGCCCACCGGCCGATCGCGGACATCACGGCTGCGGAACTGTTGGACCTCTTGAAGCGGGTGGAAAAAAGTGGCCGGCGCGAAACCGCGAAGCGGCTGCGCGCCACGATGAGTGCCGTGTTCCGGCTAGCGATCGTGACGTTGCGCGCGACCCATGATCCGACGTTGGCATTGAAAGGCGCACTGCTGCAACCGCAAGTGCAACATCGAGCGGCGATCACCGACGAAAAGGAATTTGGCGCACTTCTGCGTGCCCTCGACGAATTCCACGGCTGGCCAACACTCAACGCTGCCATGAAGCTTTTGGTTTTGACCTGCACGCGACCTGGGGAAGTGCGGCACGCGCGCCGCGTCGAGTTCGACTTCGACAAAGCCGTGTGGCGCGTACCGGCCGAACGCACCAAGATGCGCCGCCAGCACCATGTTCCGCTTTCGCGTCAAGCGATCGAATTGTTGCGTGAGACGTGGCCGAACTCGGACAATGCCGAGTTGGTCTTTCCCTCGATCCGATCGAACCGGAAGCCACTCTCAGAGAATGCGATGAATTCGGTGTTGCG
>CAYSHJ010000831.1:0-2527 GCA_964430385.1 uncultured Planctomycetaceae bacterium | reverse complement strand
CGGAGCCGTGTCAATCGTCAGCACCAAGTCCTGAGCCGGCTCGAGCAATCCTTCCTCGTCGTCCGGCAGCGTCGTGCTGTCGTCACCATTGGCGTTACTGTTTGGAGTGGCATCGGACTCGTCATCGACACTCGCTCCCAGGAACAGCGTGAACTGTGTCGTGTCGATGACATGACTCGGACCGAGGTTGGCCAGCAACGTCTCGTAGTTGCCGGTTCCGGTCCCCGCCCCGGTATCCGGCGCGTCGCCGAAGTCGGACGTCAGCATGACCCGCATTTCCAAACACTCCAACCAACGTTGACTGTGTGCCAACGCCCGCTCACGACGGCGAGTCGTACCGACTGCTCCACGGATGCGTGAGAAAGTTGTCCGAGAGAAAATCCGCCGCAGCCCGTTAGTCCGATGCATCTGGAATCCTTTCCAAGAACATTTGACTGCGACTCGTGAGCGGTCGTTCGTTGACGCACTCAAAGTGGGAACCGGTCAAATATTGGACAGGTGCCTAAAATCGAGCGGCGTGGTGGCACGCCGGTTTCATTCGTCCTCTATGAGTATCAGGCGTTCGATCTCTGTGGTTTTGAAACCCACGGCCATCGGCTGTCTGACGCCGGGTAAGACGACCGAGTCGTATAGCTCCGTGACCAGCGTGCCGTCGAGCCTCAGCCACTCGGAGATCGAGCCACTCCGCAGGTCGATGATCTGCAAACCGCATTGCGGCTCTGCTCCCTTTTGGCTCAAGCGGTCGTTCAGCGCCAGACCTTGGAACGTCAGGTGCCGCGGCTTCGAAAGGGTCGCGATGGCGTAGTCGCCGTGAAACGTCAGGCCGCGCAGATAGCCGGGGCAAAAGGCAATCGGTTCGAAGCGACCGCTCGCGAGGTCCACTTGCCCGAATTCGCCGGTGCCGGAATTGAGCACCCACAGCCGGTCGCGATACCAGCGCGGCGAGTGCGGCATCGACAGGCCCGTGCAGACCGCTTCACCCGAGGCGGCATCCAGCACGCAACCGCCGTCGTGTCGCTTGTCGCGCCAACCGTCCGCCACGTCCGAGCGGCTGACGACCGTCACAAACGCCGGCCGGCCGTCACGCATCGCCAGACCGTTCAAGTGACAGCGATCCTCCGGCACCAGAGCACTCAAGAACGGCGGACGCCACAACGGCTTGAAATTCGCTCGTTCGCTGAACGTCGCCAGGCAACTAAACATCGTGTTGACGAAAACCACACGGCCGTCGGCATCGACTGCCAGGTCATGCACATCAATGTGCCCGGTCGTGTAGCCAACTCGCGGGATGTAGGCGACGTCGTAACCACGCCCCACCCACTGCGGCGTCTGCTGCGTGTCGTCTCCGTCGGTCGCGGTTCCTGCGACTGGCCGATACGGAACCGCGTTCGCCGGAGCCTGTTCCAGACGCCAAATCTGATACCGCGAACTCAACCAAATCGTCCGCCCGTCCGGCGACGCGCACATCCCCATGCAGTGGTTGAAAGTCCGCTCAAAGACCGACAGAGCTTGGTCCGATTCGCTGGTCGGCACCCCCGCTCCGCTGGCGGACTTGCGGCCGACAAGAAACAGCTTGCCGGTCTGATACGTCGTAAACGCCAGACTGCACCGCTGCTGCTGCAACCAATCCAAGAAATAACGCGAGCCAATTACATTCAGCCACGGAGGCACAGAAGTAATCGCGTCATCTGTCATGAGCGATGATGCCTGCGGTTTCGAGAACGACGATTCGCAACGATTCAAGCTTTAGACTAAATTCTGAGCAATGAGTCAATCGCCCTTCGACACTCTTACAAGTTATCCGACGGATCACCCAACCCGGCACAAATTCACGAACCCGGAAACATCACAACGCGGTCCGCGAGCAGTCTCGAAAAAACTCGTCAACCGGCTGGCATTTTTCGTCGCACCGGTGGCAGAATCCGCCCATCGGGTTGTTCGCAGCGTGTTGCAATCGCGGGCGACCGAAGTGGCCGGGCGCGTTGGCGAGACTCATGCCTTTCTCTCGCTCCGCCCGGCCTGCCCGTCTCGAAAGGCAGGCGATCGTGAGCGAGAACGAATCAGTTCCCGGCTTTCCTCTGCTTGTTCGCCTGAGCGACTACCGCCGAGTCGCCAAACGTGTTGTTCGGAAGCTTGTTCCGAAGTTACCGCGACCGACTCTCACGAGACCGCCACCAGCCCGGCTACCCAATGGTTGGCGATGCGACGTTGCTCCGTTCGATGTTGACTCACTGGCCGCAATTTGCCAGTGGTTCGATTACATGATTGAAGCGCTTGGAATCCTGGAAACGGCGCAGAAAGACGATGATTTCTTTTTGCGTGGTCAAGACGCGGCCGACGAAGTGAGAGCCGCATACCTGCTTGTGGATGTGCTTCGGAACAAAGGGCGGCAGAACGTCCCGAAAGAACCGCCGGATGACGTGATTTCGTTCCACCGTGCGAGGGTCACACTGCGGGAAATCCGTGATTGGCTCAAAGCTGCTGAGTCGCCTGCCGGTGAGCAGGCTGACGAGTCCGCGACCGTCGC
>CAYSHJ010000830.1:0-6575 GCA_964430385.1 uncultured Planctomycetaceae bacterium | reverse complement strand
CGGCGTGTCGGTGGCCCTCGCGGGACTCGCGCTGGCCATTGCGGTGGGTATCGCGGTCCCCATCGCAATGCTCCGTGCGGCGGATGAGGTGCCGACGCCGAACCACACCGGCAAACTCGCGCCAGAGACGATCGCGAAACTGAAGTGGGGCGAGCCGGTGAATGGCCTTCGCATGGCGCTCGCGTATCCGCCAGCACTCGGTGACGCGCTGCTCGGCAAGAAGCCGCACTTCGAACTCGTCGTGCAAAACGTGTCGGAGAAAGAGATTCATTTCCTCGCGAGCGACGACGCACCGAATCCACGCGAACTCAACTTCCGCGCAGACAACCGCACGGTGCTCGTGCTCGCCGACAAGGATACGGCAAAGGCCGATTGGCACCTCCAGCCGGGTCACTGCGGCGTGCTGCGGATGTTCACAAAGGAAGAACGCGATGATGACGGGAAGACCGTTAGCGCCGGCATCGAAGGCGATTTGAGCAAGATTGACCGCAATCATGCCGTCGCGGAAATGGAGGTCGTGAAGGCCCCCGAAGGCGCGTGGACGGGCAAGCTCGTCACCGGCCAGACGCGCGGGTCCGCGGACGTGGCAGCCGCGGCGGCTCCGATGCACAAGGACGCCCGTGCGTATTACGAAGTCTGGCAGCGCTACGCGAGGGCGAATGGCGACATTCCCGGCGCGCTGGTCGGTGAACTAGCGGCGGCCGTGAAGCAGTTCATCAAACACAACCCGACTTGGGAGACCGTGCCGAAGCTCAACGCGATTCTCCCGCGTCTCGACGCCACCCACGACTGGAAACCCGCCGATGCCATTGCGCTGCTTGATGAAGTTGCGGCAGTGAAGGATTCGCCGCTGACGCCAGCTCCGTGGAAGGGAACGAGGAGCACGATTCGTAAAGGCGATGCGCTGCCGAACAAGTTCGCCGATGTAGCGTGGGGCGAAGCACAACCGAACGGACTGCGCGCAGCATGGGTGCTGGAGCCCTCCGCCACAGAGCATCGCATTGGCGCGGCGCACAAGGCGCGGTTGAACGGACTGGTGCTGGAGCCCTCCGCCGCAGAGCATCGCATTGGCGCGGCGCTCAAGGCGCGGTTGCTCGTGCAGAATTCGGGGCAAGTCCCCGTGATGGTCCAGGTGCCGACATTCCATCAGGGTGGAGTGAAAGCGACCGATGCGAAGGGGGCGGACGTTCAAGTCTCAGGCATCTTTTGGACGACAATGGCACTGCTTAATACCGTTCGCTTAGGGCCGGGCGCGCATATCGAAATCAACACACCCGGCGTTGGCCTCGGTCCGCGTGCGGGCATGGGCCCGTGGGCCGGACCGCGTGTTGGCTCGAATGTGCTCGCGAAGCCGGGCGACGAACTGACGCTCACGCACAGTTTCGTGCAGCTCGACGGCAGCGAAGTCGGCGTCAGTGAAGACGACCCGCACGTCTCTGGGCCGGGCTGGTGGCTGGCACATATCAAAGCGCGGCTCAATCGCGAACTTCCGTTGCCCGCCGATGCCGCCGAGCGTACGCGAATGCTGGACCGCGCGGTGCGCGAGCTTTTCGCCGCCGCGCCGACGGCGGAGGAAACCGCGGCCTTTGTCGCCGACAAAACGCCGAACGCACTCGATGCGCTGATAAAGCGTCTCGCAGCGCGCGTGGATGTGGTGTCGTTCAGCGGCAAGCTACCGACTGCTCCCGCGAAGTTCCGCGTGCTCGCCGCCGATGCGAACGCCGAAAAGCAACCACGCGTCGTGCTCGGCCCCGGCGAGTATCCGCTGCCCAGTGCGACGGCGGAGAGAGGCAATGCCACGCTGAAAATCGTCGGCAGGCCGGTCGGCGACCGCCGCACGAACGACGCTCAGCTTTTGTTCGAGGCCACGGAGGCGACGGGAAAACTCCCGCCGGACCCTCACAAGCTCGAAGTCCCCGACGGCTGGGGCACATGGGCCATCGTCTGCCGCCCAAGCGACGGATTCTTTTACCTGCTGCACAAAGGCAGCGTGCGAAAGATTGATTACAGCGACCCGCACCCGAAGGCGATCACCGACACCCCCGCGAACGACCTGCCCGCCGAGTTCCGCGACGAAGTGAAGCGCCAGCTCGACATCCACGAAATCTCCGAGGAGCAGCAGGCGGAGATTTTTGAAAAGCCCGCAGCTCCGGCGGCAACGCCCGACTCGAAGACTGGCGCGAATGTACCGGCCAAGCCAACCGCGGCAGGCACTCCAAAATTGGCGAAGCTCCCGGACGACGCCTATGCGAAGCCCGGCGTGCATTGTCAGAAGTTCCAGGAGGAAGACGCGAAGCGTCCGGGCGGCGAACTGATGGGAGGCGTGCTGGAGCCTTCAAAGCCTGAAGACCGCAACAAGGAGCCGCTGGTGCTCGGTGTCCGGACGGCCAGCGATGCCCAATGGCGCATCGGTGGCACCGCCAAAGTGGGCCTTGTCGTGCGCAATCGTACTGGCGGCATCGGGCGCAATCCCCCCGGCAGCGATGTGAAGTTCTCCTACACCGGCCGGCTCGACAACGGCCTGTCGGTGGTGGCGGTGGATGAAGCTGGAAAAGAGCATGGGGCCACCATCGCACAGTTCGACAGCGAGCTCGGCTTCCAGCAAATGCTGCTGCCCGTGGCTCATGTCGCCACCATCAAGGAGTTCACCTTTCGTTTCGATGCAGAAAAGCGCGACGTCTCAGAACCGTTCGTCGCGGCATTTCACATCCCGCCTGGCAAATACAAACTGCGCTGCAAATGGAACGACGCCCGCCCCGACGTGGCACACGCGGGAGAATGGACCGGAGAACTCGTGAATGAGGAGCTTGCATTCACGCTGGCTGCCGCTGTCGCTGCTCCGCAAGCTTCTGAAACGCCGAAAACGACGGAGAAGGAACCCTTCACCGCCTGGGGCAAGGAAGTCAACGGCGTGCAGATCGGCGTTCGACTTGGCGAGCAACGCATCTATGAGGTTGGGGAAAACGTGACTCTCATCCTCCGACTTCGCAACAACGGAAAAGTACAAGTGCCGTATCGTTACGTTGACGAGTACTTCTTGAAGAACCCTCCGCTCATCACCGACGCGAGTGGCAAGGCCGTCACCATCAAGGCGATGTCTGTCTTCGGGTCCGTACTGCTGGAATCTGTCGCACCGGGGAAAGAGGTTGACTTGGTCCAGTTGAAACTCGACCTTCGACCAGCGACGGATCGATCGAAAGATGCGGCCTGGACCATCTACGGCACTGGAAAATTTCAGATTCAGTATCCGGTCGCGGGTATTGTGGGCGAGTTTGGTTCCGACTTGCCGGGAATGAAGCTCACCACCGGAAAGCTGGAACTGGAAGTGAAGGAACCCTTCACCGCCTGGGGCGAAGCGATCAACGGTTTGCAAGCGGGCTTGGGCTTCAAAGCGGGCGAGAAGCGGGCCTACCGCCACGGCGAGACGATCACGCTCGTCGTCCGGGTCCGCAACGTCGGCAAGGAGCCGGTCAAGTTCAAGTACTACCCGACATTCCTCTCCGAGAACTCGCCAACTGTGCTAGACGAAACAGGCAAGCGAGTTTCCCTCCGCGGTAACACGCTTCGATTAGTGCAACACGATGTCCCCAAGGAAGTGAACTTGGCGGTGGGGAAGGAAATCGAACTCTACGAGCGAGAGCTGCATCTGGCTTCCGGAAACGAAGACGCAGGCGAGCTGAAAACCCGAGACATTTTTCCAACAGGGAAGTTTCTGATTCAACACGAGCAGGTTATTGGCAACTCAGCGCAAGCCTCCAACAAGCTTGACCCCACTCTGGAAAAACTTGCCACCGGGAAACTGGAATTCGAGGTGAGAGAACCCTTCACCGCCTGGGGCCAGGAAGTCGGTGGACTGCAAGCGGGCTTGGGCTTCAAGGCGGGCGAGAAGCGGGCCTACACCCATGGCGATTGGGCCACGCTTGTCGTCCGAGTTCGCAACGTTGGCAAGGAGGAAGTCAAATTCCAGTACCTCCGCCAATTCTTTGTTGAGCAGCCACCCACCGTGTTCAATGAAAAGGGCGTGCTGAAGCAACTCGGAAGAACAACCGCATTCGGTGTACACATTCCGGTCGAAGTGAAACTGGCAGCCGGGAAGGAGATCGAGCTTTACGAATTGAAGCTTTACCTCGGAACGGGAAGCGAAGAAGGCATACCCAAGTATCCCTACATCTTTGGAATGGGGAAGTTTCAGATTCAGTACGAGAAGGTTCTTGGAAACTCGTCGTCGGGGGCCATCAAGGTCGACCCGGCAATGGAAAAACTCGCAACTGGCAAGTTGGAACTCGAAATCAAGCCCGTTGCGCCGGAACAGCCGGAAGCACCGAAGCCGAAGCAGGGCGTGCAGCTCGAACGCGCGATGCTGGAAGGGACTTGGGCTGGCGAGAAGGATGGTGTGAAGGTGGATCTAAACTTCCTGTGGAAGAGCGAGCATCAGCAAATGGCGTGGAAATTACAGACGCCAGACGCGGGCATTGGGGTGCAGATGTCGGTCGTCATGGAGCCGGATGGAAGCGCGGCGAAGTTTGTGTTCCGGAAAGGATTGGAGTTTGAGGCGACATTGGGGCGCGTGACGCTCGGCGAACGCGGCTCATTGCGGCTGGAACTGATACCGAACCCGAATCCCGACGCGACAAAATACCCGGCGGTGAAAGACCTCGTGCTCACGCGACAGCCAAACGCTGAGAAACAGAAACCAGCCGGTGGCGCGCAGCTCAAGTCTGCCACGGAACAGAAGCTGAAATGGGGCGAGCCGGTGAATGGACTGCGGATGGCGCTGGCGTGGCCGCCGACGCTTGGCGAACCGGGGCTGGGGGACGCGCCGGAGTTTTATCTCGTCGTGCAGAATGTGTCGAAAATGGCGGTGCGGCTCACGGCGAATGATGCCGCGCCGAATCCCCGTATGCTGGACCTTTACGACACAACGATCGTGTCGAGAACCGTGGATGACGTGACGATCCCGGGGGACTGGCTGCTGCAGCCGCGGGAGGCCGCGTTTGTCCGCCTGTTCCACGCAGAGCAGAAATTTGAAGACGGGCGCACGATTTCCGTTCTGAAGGAGAACGTCGTGAGCACGCTCGGGCAATACAGCTACACGGCGGAAATGAGCATCGGGAAGGCGCCGGCGGGCGCGTGGACGGGGAAGCTGGTGACGGGAGCGACCCGCGGCTCGGCGGACATGCTTGAGGCGGGAAAACCAATCGCCCTGAGATCGGCGCCGCCGATGTCCTGGGGTGTGCCGAAAGATGGACTGAGGGGCGCATTGCGGATCATCGGTGAACTGCGCACCGGCGGGCAGGCGAAGGCGGAGTTGTGGGTGTGGAATGCCAGCACTGACGTGGTGAAGTTTTCCTGGACGGAGCACCCCGATGTCGGACTCGCACTTATGACAACTGATGGGAGCTACTCTGCGCGCGAAGCGCACATGACGCGCGGGAAGACCCAATTCCAACTTCATTTCCTCGCCCTGCCTGCGGGACAGGCCGTGAAGCTGAAAGAATTTACGATCAGGCTCGGCAGCCCCCCGCCAGATGGCCCAATTGGCATCGTCAGCCTTCCGTTGACGCCGGGCGACTGGACTCTTCAGGCTAAGTGGACTGACACGCTACATCTCATCGAAGGCGTAAAGGAATGGCGGGGCGAGTTGAGCACGCCGGAATTAAAACTGAAAGTCACGCCCGAAGGCGCGACCGTGGCTGAAGCGGCACCCGTGAAAGCCAAGTGGCCGCCGGTGCGGCTGAAAACGGAGTGGAGCAAAGAATTCCTGGCGCACAGCAAGGCAGTCGCAGAAGCCCG
The DNA here is from genome assembly GCA_964430385.1 of uncultured Planctomycetaceae bacterium. Classification (GTDB taxonomy): domain Bacteria; phylum Planctomycetota; class Planctomycetia; order Planctomycetales; family Planctomycetaceae; genus CAYSHJ01. The sequence continues at coordinate 782 of CAYSHJ010000830.1, read as the reverse complement.
CGGTACGCCGGACGCGAAACCCGATGACCTCATCGCGTGGGGCGCGGAGGAGAACGGGCTGCGGGCGGGATTGCTCATGGCTCCCCGTGTCACGCTGGGCGGACAATTGCCGACGCGCATGGTGCTGCGGAATGTCACCAATGACGTGAGGGAACTCGGACTGTCTCTTTCCTTGAACCGCCTGACTGCCTACGCGCAGACTCCAGACGGAAAATTGCTCCAGGTTCACAAGATCCAACTCATGGGCACCGACGCGCTCTACAAAGTGACACTGGTGCCGGGGGAGCAGGTGGAATTCGAGGGGCCGCCAGTGCAGTTCGGCGTGGAGTATGACGCGGAAACGAAGAAGGTGAAAATGCCGAAGTATCCCATCTGCGGAGTGGAGACGGGCGAGGGGAAAGTGCATGTGCATTTCGAAGTGGAGGCTAAGACCGGTAAAGCGGTCGTCGAGGTCGTGGCGGCGAAGGCGGGTGCGGCCGTTCCGCCGAAGCCAAAGGGAGCAGTCAACGCGGATGCTGCGACCGTGCGCCTGGAGGTGAAGGGGGAGGATGCCGACGGCAAGTCTGTCGTCATGATGAGCTTCGCGGAACTGCAGCGCGATGAGGAGACGTCCACCGTCAGGGTCAAATCCGCGCCCGGCGGTGGCTCGGTGGGTTCCGCGATGTTCATCGTCCGCGGTGCCTGCGAGATCGCGAAAGCGCGGGGAGCGGCCTACTTCGCCAATCTCAAGGAGTGGGAAGGCGAGGACGGCGCGCGGATGTATATCATCGGCTTCTCGAAGG
>CAYSHJ010000829.1:0-6347 GCA_964430385.1 uncultured Planctomycetaceae bacterium | reverse complement strand
ACCGACTCGCCGGGGAAGCTCGCCCAGAACTGAGTCGGCCCAGCCAAGTTCGCGCCATGCAGTTTCAGATCGTTGGGCTGTCCCGGCTTGACGGCTAATGGCGCCGTCAGCGTGATCGTCGGCTGCGCCGACGCCAACGAGGCCCAACCGACCAATCCGGACAAGCTGGCGAGAAGAACAATCCAGCCCCGATTCACGTCGAAAGATTTCAATCGGCACCTCGCAAGCATTGGTGGGTAGGAACCGGCTGCGGGCTAAACAATCAGGAGGGAAGATTTCGTGAGGCACAATTCAGCAGGCTATGAGATTGCTGTCCGATATGATAGGGGTCGCGCCGTGCGACCGTCAAAGCAAAAAGCTATTTGAACTTCACCAAATCATCATCGACTCTTCAAACAATCTCGCCAGTTCGTCGGTTCCGATCGAGCGCGGCGACAATTTCAGAATCCGTTGCTGCGGGAGCGTCCCTTCAACCAATGCCGGAATGTCGGACAAACTGTATCCGACTTGCTTCAGCCCATTCGGCATGTTGAGCTTCTGCATGAAATGAATCACTCGGTCGGCCAGGATTTGTCCCGCCTCGGTGGGCGTCGCTCGCGAAATGTCCGCACCAAGAGCTTTCGCGGCGAGCAGATGGCGCTCCGGCGAAGTCGCAGCCGTGAAACGCGCGACGGCCGGAGTGTGCAAAATCACCGACATGCCATGTGGCACGAGCGCGTGTTGCGTCGCGTATCCCGACGGTTTGAAGTCGCGAACCATGCCGGCGACGGGATAAGCCATCGCATGCGGCACGTGAACTCCCGCGTTGCCGAAGCCGATGCCGGCCATCGATGAGGCCATGATCATCTGGGCCCGAGCTTCATCGTCGCTCGTGTCGGCGACGGCACGCGGCAGGAATTCGGCGACGAGTTCCAGCGCTCGCAAGGCCCAGACGTCACTCATCGGGTTCGAGCCTTGATAAGCCGCACGCTCCGAGGGCCGCACGGGGCGAGGACGTTGTTCGTATGACAGAGCGGTGTAACTTTCCAATGCGTGGCTGAGCACATCCAATCCGGCGCTCGCCGCCACGGCCGCGGGCTGCGTGCGCGTGTTATCCCAATCAACAATCCCCAATGTCGGCCGCAAATACTTGGAGGCCACGCCAGTCTTCACGCGCAACGGGGTGTAGTCGAAGATCGCGACGCCCGTGGTCTCGCTGCCAGTGCCGGCCGTTGTCGGAATCGCGATCAATGGCTTGAGCGGTCCGGGCACCGGCCGCTGCTTGCCGATCGACAGGTTGACGTACTCCAAGAAGTCCGCCGGGTAAGTGGCATAAAGATTCGCGGCCTTGGCCGTGTCGATCGTGCTCCCACCGCCCACGGCCACGAAGGCATCGAAGCCTCCCTCCGACGCGAACTTCGCCGCCGCAAGAAAACTCGTGTCCGTCGGTTCAATCTCCACGCCATCAAAGACTTCAAAACTGAGCTTCGCGTCCTCCAACGCCTGCTGCACGACCGCGCCTGCCGGCAATGCTCTGACTGCTGGATCAATCACCAGACAGACACGTCTCGCGCCGAGATCAACCAAGTCCATCCCGACCTCGCACGTGATGCCACTCCCGAAGCGGCAGCTCGACGCCATGATTTGGAACGCAGTGTCGGTCGTCGGTTGAGTCATCTCGAAGCCAGCCCTTCGCATTTCCAATTTGCAATTTTGAAGCGCCCGACAAAAGTCGAATCTTGGCGAGCGGGGCGGCGTCAGCCCCCCGGTTTTTCGCGGAATTCACGGAGCACCGGGGGGCTGACGCCGCCCCGCTCGCCTTCTTGTCGGCGCGTCAATTTTCAATTGGCAGTTTGCAATTAATTTTCCGTGGCTCACCGATCGAACCCGCCACCTCTGACGGGAAAGTGCCCGCCGGGTGGCTCTTGAACTCGGGAGAGGTTGCCGAAGCGCATCGACTCGCTGAGCCACGACAGCGCCACCGTATCGATCGGGCCATTGCGGTTTTTGGCCACGATGATATCGGCCTCGCCGGGGCGGATTTCGGGGTCGTAGAGGCCAGGGCGATGCAGGAAAATCACGACGTCGGCGTCTTGCTCGATCGCGCCACTCTCACGCAGGTCAGCCAGCCGTGGGCGTTTGTCTTCGCGATTTTCAACACCGCGATTGAGCTGCGCCAAGGCGATCACCGGCAGGTTCAATTCCTTCGCGAGATGCTTCAGTCGCCGCGTGATCTGCGACACCTGTTGTTCGCGCGGCGCGAACTTGTCTTCCGGCTCGATGAGTTGCAGATAGTCGATGATGATCAGCCCCAGGCCATACCGCCGCTTCAGGCGCCGAGCCACGGCACTGATCTGTGGCATCGACCGGCCGGGTTGATCGTCGATGAACATCGGTGTTTCGCTGAGTTCCGACGCCGCCTTCATGAGCGCTTCGTGTTCGACTTCGTCGAGCGTACCGGCTCGCAGCCGATGCCCGTTGACCTTGGCACGGATGCACAGCAATCGCTCGGCCAATTCGAGCTTCGACATTTCCAGGCTAAAGACCAAACAGCCTTGTTTGGAATCGGACACGACCGCCTCGGCGATGTTGCACACCAATGCCGTCTTACCCATGCTCGGCCGCGCGGCCAGAATGATGAGCTCCGAACTTTGAAAGCCATTGAGCAATCGGTCGAGATCGACGAATCCCGTGCTCAAACCGCTGAGCGACCCTTCTTTTTCCAACCGTGCCCGAATGCGATCGTAGGCGTCGATCAAGATGTCGCCCAGCGCCAGTTTCGTCTCTCGCTCTTGCTGTTCCAAGATGCCAAACACACGCTGCTCGGCTGCGTGCAAGATGTCCTCGGTCTCGCTGGAGCCGGTATAGCATTCGTCGAGGATCTCGGTGCAGGCGTAAACCAGGCTGCGCTGAATCCAGCGATCGCGAACGATCTTCGCGTAGTACTTCGCGTGCGCCGCGTTCGGAACCGTTTCCAGAATCTGTGCGAGGTACTCGACGCCGCCCACTTCGTCCAACTGCTTGCGGCGATCGAGTTCTTCGGCCAGCGTCACGGCATCCACACCGCGGACGCCACTCTCGTACAGGCCCATGATGGCCGCGTAAATCCGCTGATGCCGATCAGCGTAAAAGTGATCGGCACGCAGCAAGTCGCCGACTTCGTCAATAGCTTCGTGCATCAGCAGGATGCTGCCGAGAACTCCTTTTTCGGCTTCGAGATTCTGCGGCGGAAGTTTGCCGGGGAAATTTCGCCCACCGTTCGGAGCGGTTGCCATCGTGGAGACTCCGATGCATCAACGGAACGAAGGACGAAACTGAAAAACAACAGCGGAGGGCTTGCACCCCCCGCTGCATGTTGTCTTCCTCAAGGTGCTGCGGTTCGGGATCGCACACTAACCCGACGCGCAAGTGAGGGCCAAACGTGATCCCGCCCTCGCTTGCGCGTCGGGTTAGTGTGCAGCCGATGAATACCTCGGGTTAGGCCTTTTCCCCCGCAGCCGCGGCGGATGGAACGACCCACACCTTGACCTCGGTCTCCACCTCGGGAGCCAAATGCAGCTTGACCGTGTACATGCCCAATTCCTTGAGCGGCCCTTCCAGACGCACGTTTTCAGGCTCGATCGCGAAGCTGGCGGCCTTCAGCGCCTTGCTGATGTCGTTGGCCAGGATCGAGCCGTACAGGTGACCTTCGGTGGTGGCATTGGCTTCCAGCGTCACACTGTATTTACTGACGGCCTCCGCCATCTCTTGGACCTTCTTGAATTTCATGGCTCGCTGATCGTCTTGCTTCTGGCGATGCCTCTCGACGCGGCGTTTGTTCGCATCGGTGGCGAGCGTGGCCAGGCCGTACGGCAGCAAATAGTTTCGAGCATATCCCGGTCGAACCCGCACAATTTCGCCCTGCTTGCCGAGCGAAGGTACTTCCTCCGCCAGCAATAATTCGACCACGGCTCGAAGCCCCGTTCGCACTTCGGCGTGTTGATGTCGCTTATTTGGCATCTTCGCTGACTTTCGTTTGATTCGTTGGGCCGGTGCATGCGGTCTGAAAATCTGGCCACGCTCAGTGGACCCGCAGAGATCGTTGAGTAGCTGAAGTCGTGAGACTTCAGGCTCGGAACTCTCACGAGTTCGGCTACGAGCTAACGATTCCTGCCGGACCACTTAGAACGGCACATCACCTTCACCCGACCCTGCCGGCGGGGGGTCGAAGCCGCCCGCGGGTTCGGCCGGCGCTTGGTTATAGAATCCTTCACTCGGCTCCGATGTTTGGGTTTGGCTTGGCGGGCCACCAGCGCCACGGACATCTTGGCTATGGCCCTCCGCTCGGCTGCCGACCATCGTCAGATTTTCACAGACGACCTTCAGCTTGCTGCGCTTCTGGCCAGATTCACGGTCATCCCACTGATCCAACTGCAAACGACCTTCGATCAACACCTGCCGTCCCTTGCCCAGGTATTCGCCGGCGATCTCCGCCGTGCGACCCCACAACGTCACGTCCACAAACGTCGCCTCCTCGCGTCGCTGATTCGTTTGCTTGTCGAACCAACTGTGGTTGACCGCCAATCCGATATCTGCGACCGCCATTCCGCCGGGCGTATAACGCACTTGCGGATCGCGAGTCAGATTTCCCAGGAGGATGACCTTGTTAAAACTGGCCATGATCGGCCCTCCGACGGAGGTCTTATCGACTTGGAACGGATTGGCAATCCGTCCAACTAACGCACTACTTCCTCGCCATCCAGGCCCGCGGGCGCCTCTTCGTCACGACCACGGCGAACTGGACGAGCCTCGTCCACGTTTTCGACATGGCGGAACGTCCCTTCCTTGCCGCTGAGCGCTCCCACCATCGCCTCGAAGAGCACCCTCGGATGCCTGAGCACCATGTACCGCAAAATGACTTCGCTCAGATGGACTTGCCGCGAGATTTGGTCGAGGCCCGCGCCCTCCATCGTGAAGTACGTCAAATAGTGCAGGCCCTTCCGGTGCCCTTTGACGGAGTAGGCTAATTTGCCATCCAGCCACGGGCGGTTCGCGACGATCGTGCCGCCCGCCTTCTTCAAAATGTCCAGAATATGATTCGCCGAACCTTCGGGATTCGCGGCATACTGACCGCTGTCCACAAGGAACATGCCTTCGTAAAAGTTCTGAGCCAACTTCCAATCTCCAGTGCTCAACAGGTTCAACAACAGTTCGCGTCCAGGAGAAGCGATGGAAAGCGCAACTTTGTAGCGTCTTCGATGAGATTTGCAACGCAGCGGTTCACGGGCGGGCAGGCGATTTCGCGTCTCCCTCCGACTCGTCCGAATCGTCGCTCGACGCCTTCAGAGTCGGTCCGTTCACTCGGTTCATACTCTCGGCGATTCCGCTCCGCGACCACAGCTCGACCGCATCCGCCGCCGCAGCGATCGTCGGTTCGATGACCTCCTTTTCCGACTTCGAGAACCGAGACAACACATAAACTGCCGAATCCATCATCCCCGGCGGCCGACCGATGCCGATTCGCAGTCGAGCATACTCATCGGTTCCCAAGTGCTGACGGATGTCGCGCAGTCCTTTTTGACCGCCGTCGGAACCCGATGCTCGAATTCGCAACTGGCCGAGTAGCAGGTTCAAGTCGTCACAGATGACCAGCAGATCCGTCAACGGCAACTGAAAGAACTCGACGCACTGCCGCACGCTGCGTCCACTGAGATTCATAAACGTCAGCGGCTTGAGCAACCAGTGACGTTCCGCCCCGACATCAAACTCCCACGTTTCCGCCTCGAATTTCACGCGCGACCGCGGCAGCGAGTACCTCCGCGCAAGCTCATCGACCACGTCGGACCCGACGTTGTGCCGAGTCCGCGCGTACCGCTCGCCAGGATTCCCCAAACCGACGATGACCTTCATGGCAATTGACGCCTAAATTGCAATTCTCATTTTGCCACTTGCGATCCTGTTTCCAAAAAAACGGGCACTGACGTCCAACCGCCAGTGCCCGATATTCATCGAAGAATCCCCGCCAAGCGCGGCTACTTCTTGGCCGGCTTCTCCTTCTCTTTCTCGTCGCCTTCCTCGGCGGTTTTCTTTTCTTTCTTGATCACCTCAGGCTCGGCCAGTCCCGGAGCTTCCGTGGCCGTCGGTTCCTCGATGACGATCGGTTGGATGACTCGGGCGACGATCGCATCTGGGTTGTTATGCACCTTGATCCCTTCGGGAATCTCCAAATCACGGACGTGAATCACGTCGCCAATCTGTAGACCTTGGATCTTGACGATGATCCCGTCCGGAATCTTGATCGCCAAGCAGTCAACTGACAGCTTGTGCAACGGCTGTTCGAGCAACCCACCCGCCATTGTGCCCGCAGCCGTCCCTTTCAGGATCACCTC
>CAYSHJ010000828.1:0-22901 GCA_964430385.1 uncultured Planctomycetaceae bacterium | reverse complement strand
GCGGAACTACGAACGGACAACAAAAAACCCTGAGCCTCCAGCGGTGGCTCAGGGTGAAATCTCGAACGGGTTACGCTTCGACGGCACCAGAACCCCGCAATCATTGCAGGCTAAGCAGCAGGCCCAGAAGTCGTCGAAGGTTCAAGGTCATGATTCGGTGTCTCGCGTATTTCTAGCTTTTAACCGTTCGGCTGTCGCGCGGTCAAGACTTGAGAAGACTCTGTTCCCGATCGCCCACATCGAGATCATGGCATTCCGCCGCGGCATTTGAAGAAGTACCGTTGCACCTCCGTGACGCAGGACTGCCCGTTCGCGGCCATCAGGGAGCATCTTGCCTCCGACGACTTGGCTCGTTCGACGGCGGCCCGTGTCCGCAAGACGCCACCTTCGGCGACATCTTCTTCGATCTCGGCACACATCAGCCCGAAGCAGCCGCAGATCGGTGCCTCGGCCGACTTGGGATAGGCCGGTTTCATGAGTTCGTCGACTCGTGCAAGTCGTTCAAAAGAGTCGAAGTAGGCGACGTGGCATTGCGTGTGCGGACAAAACATGGCCGACTCGCCGAGCTGTCCGCGCGACTCCGGCTTCAGCCAATGATCGAGCGTCGTCTTTCCGACTGCTTGGCCCAGTGAGCCGCAAAACGGACAGTGCCGCACGTCAGAATCGGCTTCGCGAACGAAAGCCTTGTTCATGGAAACTCTCTGGTCCGCGAGTTTCATCGAGCGATTTCCCAAGCGTCAAGTCGCTGCTCGGCGTGGCTTGCGTCAGCCACATCTTTCTCACCTCTACCCGTTCGTCTTTTCGTCCGAGCGAGTCAGCCATGCGTTGTATTGTTCCCTGTCGGCGTTCATGAGTTGGATGAGTTCTTCCTTGGTCCTCTGAACGAAGACAAATCGAGCGTCCCAGAATCCTGGTGTTTCTGCGGGCGCAATCACATCTCTGAAATCGCTATTTGCAATGTCGAGTTGCCGACGCACCGCATCTATGTCTCCGCTACTTAACTTGAGAATCGCCAAGTAGACTCGAAATCGCTCCCGGTGCCAACTTTCACCGTCATATTCATTGAGGACTGCAAGCACGGCGTCTACTTCGTCTGTCGGAAAATCGCGGCGAACGATCCGCAGCACGTCATCGAAGGTGACGTTCGGGACGTAATCCTCTGCCCGCAGCGTATTCAGAGTCTTCACGGTTTCAGAAAGTGCGGCGCGGAATCGTTTATGCGTCGTGAAGAATTTGAAGAAAGTGAACATCGGATGATGATCTTTGTCTGTGGATGAGTCCGGCGTTTCGTGGGTCCATTCTACGGTCTCAATAACTCGATGAAGAAACCGCCTTGGTGGCCGACGTGATCGCGGATAATCCCAACCGCTGGCGGCACTCGTTGAGGATCTCCGCCGTCTTGCTGGCTCCGCTGCGGGTGATGAAGGGGCGGGCTTCGAGCAGTTGGTCCAGCGTGCGGATGCCTCCCGCCGCTTTGACTTGGACGTGTGGCGGCGAGTGCTCGCGCATCAGCTTCAAGTCGGCAAGCGTCGCGCCGCCGGTGCCGTAGCCGGTCGAGGTTTTCACCCAGTCGCAATTCAGCTCGCCGCAGATGTCGCACAGGCGAATCTTGTGCAAGTCCTGCAAGTAGCAATTCTCGAAGATGACTTTGATCTTCTGCCCCGCCGCGTGTGCCGCGTCGGTGATCTCCTTGATCTCTTGCCGCACGTAGTCCCACTGGCCACTGAGCACTTGGCTGATGTTGACGACCATGTCGAGTTCCTGGCCGCCGTCCTTCAACGCCTGTAACGCTTCGGCCACTTTGATCGCGGTCGTGTGTCCGCCATGCGGGAACCCGATCGTCGTGCTCGCCTTGACGGCGCTGCCGGCGAGAATCTCGGCACAACGCTTCAAGGAGTACGGCAGGATGCAGACGCTGGCGACGTCGTACTCGCGTGCGAGTCGGCAACCGGCCTGTAGTTCGTCGACAGTCAGGAGCGGCTGAAGCAGCGAGTGGTCGATCATCTTGGCGATGTCGGAGTAGGAATATGGCATGATGAGATTTGAGATTTGAGATTTGAGATTTGAGATTTGAGATTTGAGATTTGAGATTTGAGATTTGAGATTTACGTGCTGTGACGTGGGATGAAATTCCGCAGGTACGTCGCACTTTGCCGGAGCGAGGCCTTGCGGGCTTCCAGCGAGTCTTCGTACGCCCGATCTTCGACCTCGACGCATACGGGACCGCGATAGCCGACGTCGGTGAGCACCGAAAAGAACTTGCCCCAATCAACGTCTCCTAAACCGGGCAGTTTGGGGACGTGATATTCCAACGGATGGGCCAGGATTCCGACTTCATTCAGTCGATGGCGATCGACTCGCACGTCCTTCGCGTGAACGTGAAACAGCCGGTCTTTGAAATCTCGCAGCGGCTGCAAATAGTCCATGTACTGCCAGATCAGGTGCGAGGGATCAAAGTTCAGGCCGATGTTCGGGCTGCCGAGTTCCTCGAACATCCGTCGCCAGATCGCCGGACTGATCGCCAGGTTCTTGCCTCCCGGCCATTCGTCTTTGCTGAACAGCATCGGACAATTCTCGATGCCGATGCGGACTCCTTTGTCTTCGGCGAACTTGATCAACGGCCGCCAGGTGTCGAGGAATCTCGGCCAATTGTCGTTGACCGACTTCGTCCAGTCGCGGCCGATAAACGTGTTCATCTGTCGGAGCCCGAGCGTTGCGCAGGCGGCGATCACTTGGCGAATGTGTTCGACGGCGACGTTGGCTTCGTCACTGTTGGGACTGAGCGCGTTCGGGTAATAGCCCAAGCCGCTGATCGAGACTCCGTGCTTGGCGATGGTGTTTTGGACCTTGTTCGCCTCGCCCGGCCCGAAATTGGTCACATCGACGTGCGTGACGCCGGCGTAGCGTCGCTCCGCTTTGCTGACTGGCCAGCACATCAGTTCGACGCAATCGAACCCTTCCGTCTTCGCGACCGAACAGACTTCGTCGAGCGACAGTTCAGGCAGAATGGCACTGACGAAACCGAGTTGCATGAGGAACCCTTTCCAACTTCCGTGAGGCAGTGAGGCAAAAATGTTCATCCGCCCAAACTGCGACAAGGCATCATCGTATCGAGAGACTCGATTCAAACCGAGTCTCGCTCCCGTCCCGGCTTGCCTGACGATCATTCAGCCGACGATAATGTAACCGTTCGTTTTCGGCCGATCTTTTCGCAGGAAAGGACGCTCGCCATGCACCGACCGCCGTTCGTCGATCCGCTGTTTGGACCGAGTACTTCGCTGCTCAACCGCCGCGACGTGCTGCGAGTCGGCTCGCTCAGCATCGCCGCCACGCTGATACCGGGAACGCCGCCGGTACAGTCCGAGGTCACGCCGCACGGGACGTTCGGCAAGGCCAAGTCGGTCGTCTATCTGTGGATGGGCGGAGGTGTCACGCACCTCGAATCGTTCGACCCCAAGCCGGAAGCTCCTGAAGAAATTCGCGGAACGCTCGATGCGATCGATACAAAACTTCCCGGCGTGCAATTCTGTGAGGCCTGTCCCAATTTAGCTCGCATCGCCGATCAGCTTGCCGTGGTCCGCAGCTTCTCGCACGACAGCAACGACCATCTGTTGAGCCAGGCCTATACGCTCTCCGGCCGTAAGGTGACGATGGCTCAACTCTTCTCCGAGCCGAACATCGGGTCGCTGGTTTGGCATCTACAAGGTGCACGAAACGGCTTGCCCGGCTACATCGCCGTGCCAGGGATCACTCGGCCTGGCCCGCCGCCGTATGCCTTGTTCGTCGGTGGTTGGTTGGGAGACCAGTACGCTCCGTTTTGCGTCGGCGGTCAGCCGGAGCAGCCCGACTTCACGGTCGGCGAGAAATCCGAGAACCCGTCGCCGCGCAGTGACGAAGACCTGCGGCCCAAGCTGCTCGACATGCCGGAGGGTGTCTCGCTGACACGGCTCGATCGCCGAGTCGCCTTGCGGCAGACGTTTGATCAAGCTCAGCGCAACATCGAACAGCAGCGATTGGCCGATGCGGTGGACGGGAATTTCAGCAGTGCCCTCGGCCTGCTGACCTCCAGCAAGATTCGCGATGCCTTCGATGTCCGCAAGGAAACGGACGCCGTGCGTGACGCCTACGGCCGCACCAAAATCGGCGGCCGCTGCCTGATGGCCGCGCGACTGGTCGAAGCCGGCGCGCGATTCGTCATGGTTGATTACGGCTACGATCCGGACTACGGCAACCTGTGGGACAACCACAACGTCCCCGAGCAGAAATTCCCGCACATCAGCCAGATGGCGATGCGCGGCTACCACGTTGCCGGCATGGATCGGGCCTTCGCCGCGATGATTACCGATCTGAAACAACGCGGATTGCTCGACGACACGTTGGTCGTGTTTCTGACCGAATTCGGCCGTACCCCGAAAATCAACAAGGGTGGTGGCCGAGACCATTGGGGGGCGTGTGGCTCAATCTTTTTCACCGGCGCGGGAACAAAGGTCGGACAAGTCGTTGGAGCCAGCGACAAGCAAGCGGCTTATCCGACCAGCAAACCCTACGGCCCGGCCGACATCGCCGCCACGATTTATCACGCGCTGGGCATCGACCACGAGTCGCGCGTCGCCAACAAAGAAGGTCGCCCAATGTTCGTCCTCGACCACGGCCAGGTCATCGAAGAGGTTGTGGGTTGATCTTTCGTTTTTTGGGAAAGGAATGAGCCATGATTCCAGTTCGATTCGCTTCGGAGATTCTAATGCTCATTGCTGTGCTCGCTGTCGCTGTCGGCGTGACAGCTCAAGCGGGCGAGCGTGGGCAGAAAGCGCGAGTCAAGAACGAAACCAAGGACGTGAAGAAAGCTCAGAACGAAATCAACGACGACGCGAAGGAACTGAGCGCCGCGCAGCAGGCTCTCCGGCAATCGCAAGCCAAGGAAGTCGAAGCTCGGCACCACCTGGCGGAAGCTCGCAAACGAATCGAGGCGCAGCACAAAGGTTCGCTCGGAATCGACGAAGCTTTGGCGGAACAGACGAAGGCCCAGCAAGCGTTTGACGATGCCAAGGCTCCGATCCTGCAAGCGTTGAAGGCTCAGCCGGAATACAAAGCCGCTCAGGATCGGGCCGCTGCCGCGAAGGTCCGGTTGAAGGCGCTTCGCAAAGAACCTGCGGCCGATGACGAGGCCCACAAGAAATCGCTCGCGGAAGCGAGCCGTGATGCGCTGGCGATCCGAGACTTGGAACGGACGGCACTCGAAGCGGAACCGGCTCTCAAGTCACCGCATCATCAGTTGACGGCGGCTCAAGAAAACGTCGCGCGACTGCGTGCGAAACTCAAAGACGCAGTTGAAGCGGATTCCGAGGTCAAACAGGAGCTGCGGTCGTTGCAGAACGCGATGCGGCAAACCGAGCAAGCGAAAGCGGAAGTTGCTCAGGAAAGCCAGAAACTTGCCGTCGATCAAGCCAAGCTGGCTAAGGAGCAGGCTGAACTCGACAAGGCCAAGTACATCGACAAGACGCGCGCCGGCTCGCCAGTAGGAATCATCGTCGCGCCTCCGCGAAAGAAAAAATAAACAGGTGACGGTTGCAGCCACCGGGAGTCTGTCATGGTCCGGTTTGCATTTGTCTGCCTCGTCGCGCTAGTCACGACATCTCTTTTTGTGTCGGAATGTTTCGCTCAAGACGAGAACACTAAAGGCAAGAAATGACACGACCTGCGGCGGTGACAAACTCGGCCGCAACTAGCAGCGTGCGGCGGTCGGCCAGCCGATGGTTGTGGGCCGTTCTGGCGGCAGTCGCTGGCAGCGGTGTCGCGAACGCCGCCGATCTATTTCGTGACCGCGTCGTCCCGGTCATTCAGCGTCGTTGTCTGATCTGTCATAACAGCCTCGACCACAAGGGCGGGTTCGCGATTCAGGCGCGCGAGGAACTGACGAAGAGCGGCTTCATTGAAGAAGGCAAGCCGCGTGAGAGCCATTTGCTCACGGTGCTGAGGTCCCAAGACGGCAAGCGACCGGTGATGCCGAAGAATGGCGAGCCGCTCAAGGTGGACGAAGTTGCCGCGATTGAAAAGTGGATCGCGGAGGGAGCGAAATGGCCAGACGGATTTCGGATTGAAGAAGCCGTCGTTACCAACACTGATTGGTGGTCCTTTCGTCCCATTCTGAGACCTGCGGTGCCGGATGTCCGAAATCTCAAATCTCAAATCTCAAGTCTCGAATTTGAAATTTGCAATCCCATTGATGCGTTCATCCTGGCGAAGCAGCGGGTGCATGGCTTGTCACCGTCGCCCGAAGCCGACCGGCGCACGTTGATCCGTCGGTTGACGTATGACCTCGCCGGATTGCCGCCGACGCCGGAAGAGGTCGAGGAGTTCGTCAACGATTCCGATTCGATGGCCTACGAGCGGCTCGTGGATCGGCTGCTCGCGTCTCCACACTACGGCGAGCGGTGGGGCCGGCATTGGCTCGACGTGGTCCGGTATGCGGACACGTGCGGGTACGACAAAGACAAGCTGCGGCCGAATGCCTGGCCGTATCGCGATTACGTCATTCGCTCTTTCAACGAAGACAAACCGTACGCGCGATTCGTCGAAGAACAGATCGCCGGCGACGTGCTCTTTCCCGGAACGCCGGACGGCATTCTCGGTCTGGGCTTCATCGCGGCGGGGCCGTGGGATTTCATTGGGCATGTCGAGGTTCCCGAATCGAAGATCGACGGCAAGGTGGCTCGGCACAACGACCGCGACGAGATGGTCACGGCGACCCTCAATACGTTTTGCAGCGTGACGATTCAGTGTGCTCAATGCCACAACCACAAGTTCGACCCGTTTACGCAGCAGCATTACTACGGCCTGCAAGCGGTCTTCGCGGCGGTTGATCGCGCCGAGCGGCCATACGATCTCGACCCATCCATCGAACAACGGCGTCGCGACTTGCTCGCCATGCAACGCGACTTGCAGGCCAAGATCGGCTTACTTGAAAACGAGATTCGCCTCGCTGGCGGCGATGAATTCGTGCGGCTTGAAAAGGAAATCCGCGAGCTGACTCCCAAGACGCAACCGCTCGCAAAGAAGCCGGAGTACGGCTATCACAGCGCCCTGGAATCGACACCCGACAAAACGAAGTGGGTGCAGATTGATCTTGGACAGGTCGTTGAAATCGACCGCTTGGTCTTGCACGCTTGCCATGATGAGTTCGGTGGGATCGGAGCCGGCTTTGGATTTCCGCTGCGATACCGAGTGGAAATGGGTGACGATCCCAAATCATTCGGGCGAGCGGGGGACGTCAGTCCCCCGAGAAACGAACCGCCGCACGATTCGCGAAAACTCGGGGGACTGACGTCCCCCGCTCGCCTACACGATGCGACACAAGCTGACGCCCCGAATCCCGCGCTCGCGCCAGTCACGATCGACGCGAAAGGGGCGAAAGCTCGCTTCTTGCGGATCACGGTGACGAAACTCCGCGAACGAACCAAGGACTTCATGTTCGCGCTGGCCGAAATCGAGGTGCTGACCCCTGACGGCAAGAACGTCGCGTTGAAGGCCGAAGTCACGTCGCTGGATTCGATCGAAGCCCCAATCCGTTGGGGCAAGAAGAATCTGACCGATGGCATCTGGCCTCAAGCGGGAGACGCCGCGGCGATCAAGCAACTCGCTGAGATTCAAAAACAACATCAAGCCGTTCTCGACCGCATCAACACGCTCGAACGAAAAGTTCGCCGCGAGCAATTGGACAAAGAGCTGAAGGCGGCGCAGCAACAACTTGCCGTGTTGCCGCAAGGCCGCATGGTGCTCGCCGCCGCGACCGACTTCGAGCCAGCCGGCGGATTTCAACCGACCAAGGGCAAACCGCGCGATGTTCAAGTCCTGCATCGCGGCAACGTCCTGCAGCCGCGCGGGGCGGCGAATCCAGGGGCGTTGCCGCTGCTGAACGATGTTCCCGTCCAATTCTCGCTGCCGGCCGATCACCGCGAAGGAGACCGCCGAGCCGCGCTCGCGAAATGGATCACTCGCCCGGATCACCCGACGACGTGGCGTTCGATCGCGAATCGAGTTTGGCAATTCCATTTCGGCCAAGCGATCGTCGAAAGCCCGAACGACTTCGGCCGCATGGGCCGCTTGCCGTCGCATCCGGAGTTGCTCGATTGGCTGGCAGCGGAGTTCGTAGTCCCGCCTTCAGGCGGAATCGAAGGTGATTCGACAATCGTTCCGCCTGAAGGCGGGACTACGAGCCTCAAGCATCTGCATCGATTGATCTTGACGAGTTCGACGTATCGCCAGAAGTCCGCCCATCGAGAGGACGCGGCCACCATCGACGGAGGCAATCGGTTCTTGTGGCGGATGAATCGGCGGCGGTTGGAGGCTGAGGAAATTCGCGATTCGATTTTGGCCGTCTGCGGCCGGATGAGTCACCACATGAATGGGCCGGGCTACTACTTGTTCGCGTTGGAGCAGACCGCTCACTCGCCGCACTACGAGTACCACAAGTTTGATCCCGAGGACGTGGCCTCGCATCGCCGCAGCATCTATCGGTTCATCGTGCGGTCGCAGCCGGACCCGTACATGACGACGCTCGACTGTGCCGACTCGTCGCAGAGCACGCCGCTGCGGGACGAGACGTTGACCTCGTTGCAAGCGCTGTCGCTGCTCAACAATCGACTCAGCCTGAGCATGTCTCGGCATTTTGCTCGGCGGCTGGGGGAAGAGAGCAAAACCGGCTCTGACCGAATCGACCTCGCGATGCGGCTGATTGCCGGCCGGTCTCCGACCGATCGCGAGCGAGCCGAGTTCGCGGCCTACGCCGAGAAGCACGGCTTCGAGAATCTCTGCCGGGTGCTGTTCAACGTGAGCGAGTTTGTGTTCGTGGATTGAGACCAACCGAGCTCTTCCATTTCGATGGAATCATGCACAGACCAGGATCATGGCCAGCGGCAAGACGCTTTCCGAAGCCATCGCCGCTGCGGAACTCTCCGGCGACGAGAAACCCATCTTCACGATTCACCGCGAATGCCAAGGACTTTCAAGACATTCCCGATTTGAAACTCATCGTTGTTGAATGTCCCATGATCTGTGCGGACGGCAACACGTTCCCCCCCGACGGCCGCGACATCGTCTTCATCCGAGGTTTGAAAAATCTCGGCCGGCGCAGTGATCGTCGGTCTTAAAAACCGGCGAGAGACATGGCTATGAGACCGTCACCGGCTCGAACTGACCGGCCAGGCGGGTGAGTGCTTCGGCCGGGTTCATGTTGAACAAAGCTTTGCCAGCGGTGCTCCAATGGTCATGCCGGAATTGGAACACGGCGGCGGCGTCACGGATCGTGTCGACGGCGGCGACTCCTTCCATGTCTCCACCGGCGATCGCCTCGAAGCGAATGTTGACGGCGACGAAGGCGGTCAGCAGGCCAGTGTCGCAGGCGCGGGCGAACGTCACGTCGCGTTGCCAATCGCAGTCCAGCCACTTTAGGCCGCGCGGTTTTCCGGTCGCACAGGCCATGTCGAAGAATTTGGCTTCCAGCATTTCGCGCTGCAAACGGAAGAGTCGCAGCGCGTGCTGGACCTCGGCTTGGCGGCGATCCGCAAGCCACGGACGTCCGAACCGCTGAAACGCCCACGCGCCGACCAAGGCGAGTCCAACGGACGTCAACAACACCCAGGTAACCGTTTGAGGGAACATGCTCGTAGCTCCGGTGATTCGACTCGTGCAATCTTACGGTTGAGTCGAGCGGCATCAAGTCGGCGGCTGTTCATGGTCAGTTAAGCTGTTCATGGTCTGTTAAGACGGGCAAAGGACGGCGCGGCGAAGCCCCAAATCCGAAATCCGAATCTCGAAATCTGAATCCAGCACGAAACTCCAAGGACAAGAGACAAACGAATGCGGCATCGTCGCACTGAGATGTTTCGCGTTTAGTTCAATCGGATGTATTTCGAATTTCGTGCTTCGGCCGACTTGCCCGACGAGCAACACTTTGAGCGTTAACGATTTGACGGCACGTCGGCACAATCAGCGCGGACGGCATAGGTTGCCGTTGAGCCAGCCGACTCGATTGTTACGACCCGCTTGCGAGTCGTCTCTTGACCAAGGTCAAACGGCGAGTAGAGTTCCAGCGTCACGTCTGTTCGCGGGCCATTCCGATATTCGTGAAATCTTGTTTTCCGTCCGAGGTGAATCATGGCTGCCGCACCGAGCAAACCCGTTGGTTATCAAGTCTCCGTCATCTTCCTGTCCTTGATCGTCGTAGTACTGGGCACGATCCTGTACATGGAGATCAAGAAAAACGGGGAGTCGCAGAAGCTGCGCGTCGCGTCCGAGGAACTTCGCAAGAAAGTCGAGACGGCGCTCACCAAGCGGGACACCGAGTACGAAGATCTCAAGAAGCTGTCGGGCAACCCATTTGAGGCTCATGGCCTGGGCGAGGACAACGACACGGGAAAAGTTCACGGGGCGACGCTGGCCGACATCCAGAAGGCCGACGTGGTGGAGCCGACCACCAAGTCCGCAATCAGTAAGCTGCTACAACTGAAAGTCGATTTGACGAGTCAATTGGACAAACAGCGGCGCGATTTCGAGACCTTGCAGACGAGCTTCCTGGCGTTGGATGAACAACACAAAAAGACGGTCGCCCTGCACGATCAAGCTCGTAAAAAAGCCGAGGACGATCTGAGTGGTTTGGTCAAGACCAAGGACGAAGAAGTCCGCTCGAAGCAGAAGCGGATCGAGGAACTCCAAGATTTGGTCAACGACACGCAGAATGAACTCGATACCGAGAAGCAAGCGCATGCCAAGTCCGTCAAGGACGGAAAGGCCGAGCACGACAAACTCGTCAAGATCAACGAGAAGCTGACCGACGAATTGCAGAAGCTGACGAAGACCAGTTTTGACGTCGCGGATGGCCAGGTTCGTTGGGTCGACAATCAAAACAAACTGGTCTGGATCAATCTCGGCGAAGCGGACAACCTGCGGAAGCGGACGACCTTCAGCGTGTACACCAAGAGCCATCATGGCGTCGCCCGCGGCAGCGAGGACATCAAAGGCGCCATCGAAGTCACTCGAATCATCGACGCGCATACCGCCGAAGCCCGCATCATCCAGGACGAACTGTATCAGCCGATCGCGAAGGGCGACCCGATCTACACGCCGTTGTGGAGTCCCGGCCGCACGGAGAGTTTTTCGTTCGTCGGCGTCATCGACCTGGATGGCGACGGCAAGAGCGACCGTCAGCGGTTGCACGAACTCATCGCCGCCGCCGGAGCCTCCGTCGACAACGAAGTTGACGACGACGGCAAGCGCATCCGTTACACGAAATTCCCGAGCGCGTTCGTCGAGCACGATGAAAACACGACGGGCATCGACGTGAACACGAAGTTCCTGATCATCGGCAAGATTCCCGACCCCGCGCTCGCCGTCAAGGAAGAGGACAAGGAAAAAATCGCTCGGATCAGCAACCACCGAAAAGCACTGCTCGAGGAGGCGCGACTGCAAGGGGTCTCGTGGGTGAACCTCAACGACTTCCTGTCGTGGATCGGCTACCAGCCACAGCGACGGCTGTATCAGCCCGGCATGGAAGGCTATCCCTTGACTGCCGGTAAGCGAGCCGCCCCCGTGGACAAGATCTCCAGCAAAGTCTCCGGTTCCGGGAGCAATAAGCGGATCAAGCCGCAAACCTCAATGGAGAAGACCAGCCCGTTGTTCCAAGGTGGTTCGAGCAAGTAAAGTCGTCGGCTGTGCTCAACGAACGGCTCCAAAGTTGACCGGCGAGGCCAAACGCTCGCGAACTTGCCGCGACGTGTCGGCGAGCAGTTCCAGCGTCTGACGCTGCGAGCGAACGTCACGGCACGCCTCTTCCCACGACGGGAACAAGCCTTGACCAAGTCGTTGAGTGGCCAACTCGGCTGCCAATTTTTCCACTTGCCGGTGCAGACCGCGACGCAGTCGCCGTGTGAAGAGCATCACCAGCAGCGTCGCCCAAATCAGCAAGATCACGCCCGCCTCGACGTAGAAGGATGTCGGCAGGACTTTCAAAGGATCGTGCATCGAGTCCACGAAGAAGTTATTCAGAATGCGGTACAGCACGAAGACCACCAGCGCGAGCAAGAGTGCTTCGTACCACAGCCGGATCAACAACCCCGACCTCTTTTTGGCGACCTCCTCGACCATACTGTCGACCCGCTGGCTGGCATCTCCCAAGAACTGACTTTCGACACGCATGGCTTCTTGTCGCAGTTCTTGGACGGTCTTAGAAGTGGTCGAAAAGGACGTCAACTTCGCCTCGCGCAGAAAACCGCTGAGGACCAGTTGCGACTCGCGCAGCAAATCGTCTTGCAGGCCGAGTGAACTGGCGACGCGTTGCAAGTTCGACTCGGCTTCACGTTCCTGGCTCTTGGCTGTCAGCCAGCGAGTTCCCTGCACCACGCCGATGAGTGCCATTTGAGCCGATGAGCGAGCACGCAGCAGCGTGGCCGAGGCGATGAGATTTCCCAGCCCCGAGTACAACCGCAGAATCCCCGAGAACGGGCTGGTGCCCCAGCGTTGCGTCACGGACGTGAGTAGCCGACGCTCCCAAAGTCCTTGACTGGTGGCTAACTCGTCGCGCAGCCGAGTCGTCATCGCATCGTGCATCTTCTGCCGTTGTGTTTCGAGCGCCGCTTCGAGCTTTTCGATCGCCGGCCAGTTCGCGTTCACGTGCTCGCGGCAGTGGCCGATCGCCGTGTGAATCAAATCGAGCAGATTGGCCCGTCGCACCTGAATCCGCTGCGACACGGCGATGCGGCTCGTCAATAAATCCTGCAACCTTGCGAAGTCGCCCGTCGGACGCCGGCCAGCCTGCTGATCCTGTATCGCTCGCGGCGAGTCGACGAAAAATAGATCCGGAACGGCGTATCGATCGGCCAATTGATTTCGCCAGTCTTCGCGAATGTCGCTGTCCTGATCCGCGTGCGTTTGCACGAAGATTAATCGACACCCTTCCGCCGCTTGAAACAGTTCGTCGCCGACGCGAGCCGACCGATACTTTTGTTGCGTCGACACGATCAGCAACACATCGCAGTGTGGCAGCAGTTTTCGCAATCGCCACAGATTCGTGCCGGCGGCTTCCTGCTCCGTCGTGTCCGGATCGGGGCAGTCGATCAGCACGATGTCGCGCAGGATCGGCGAGTCGATTCGCACCAGTTCAAAGTCCGGCAACGGCACGCCCAGCGATTCGAGATTGGTGTCGGGATGTGCGATCAACATCGGCTGCGTGGTTGTCGGACGCTCGCGCCCCGAACGCGCACATTCGCGTCCGACGAGCGCGTTCACTAAAGCACTCTTGCCCACGCCGGTCCCTCCGAATGTTGCCACGATCAGCGGCGACTCCAACCGAATCCGCAACGTCTCGACTCGCGTCAACAGCCGCCGCAAAATCGCTCGACAGTGATTCAACGGCTCCCACGGCGAGTCCGCGTCCACGAACGACCACAAGCGACGAATCAACTCGTCGATCTCCGCGAACAATTCCAACTGAGCCATTTCGGAGTCAGGCATGATGTGAGTTTCCAGTGGTCAGTGTCCAGTGCCCAGTAAAGCCGAATCCGCATGCAGAGTCGCCGGAAGGTCCGAAACACTGGGCACTGGGCACTCGGCAATGGGCAGTTCTTTTCGCAATACCTGGATCGTCTCTCGCACGGTCCGAAACACCTCGGATTGCGGCACCGACGTCGCGGCTTGAAATTCTTCGGGCAACGATCCCAATAAATGATCCTTCAACATGCGTGCCAACCAACCGGCGCGCTGGGCGGTGAACCGCGCGTGCAGGCGACGGAATCGAGCCTCCAACATTCCGACGCCCGTCGACGCAGTGTTGCTGATCGCGGTTTCGCCCAACGCCGCCGCGACGGTGCCGCCGGTGATGTCCCCGGCAAGATGCACGGCTGATTGAATGGCCGTGTTCGCCGCCAAATGCCCGACCGCATCCCCCGCCGGACCGAAGCCGGTCACAAACAGAGCGATGCTGGTCACGGGGCGCACGGCGGCGGCGCCTTGATCGAGCCATTTCATGTATTGAAAAACGTGCGGGCTCTCCGCGCGAAAGGCTTCCATCTCAGCGGTCACCAGGTCGCAAACCTCGGCGGCCAGGTCGGTCAGGTCATGCCGAGTCTTCAGCAACTCCAGCATCTCGACGCGCGATTTGCCGGCGAGCAACCGCTCGATGCGCGGCTGTAACAGCGGATTGCCCAGATCGGAGAACCAACGCAGCCGGTCGTAAACTTTCTCGACCGCGTCGAGAATCGTTTGCCATTCGCGCCGCCGATACTGTTCCAGCGGCGGCTGCCGTTCCCCTTGCCAGTGGTCCCGAACGACCGTGAACGGCTTCGCGATCCAGCGGCCCAGCGTGTTGTACGAATCGTGAATCGTCTTCGTCCAACCTTCACGTTGCTGCTGCCACCAGTGACGGATTTCATTCACAACAACCGGCGTCGGGATCGCGGGCCAATCATCGATTTCGGCCAATTGATGCGTCGCTAGCAACTCTGACGCGGATGCGAACTCCGCGCTACGACGTTCGATCTCGGTGAGATAGGCCGGCAGTCCAGTCTCCGGCTGAAGCACTTGTCGCAACGCCCCGCGCAACGAACGCAACTTGATCGAGCTGAAATGGAGCGACGACAGGTCGTCCTTAAGGCTGTGTTGTTCATTGCATCGTTGCTGGCGAGCGGGAGGCGTGAGCCTCCCGGTTGGAATCGCATCGACCTCCGATGAACCGGCGGACTCACGTCTCCCGCTCGCCGAATCAGTCTCGGGCGTCGACCACTCGCGAACGTAAAATGGCAACTGATTTTCCTCCGCCGCGCGGCGATCGGACGGAACGATGTAAACGAACTCCGGACGCACCCCCGTTTCCTGGCAAAAGGTCCGCAGCCAGGTTGGCCAGAACGGTTCGTCGTCGGGCAGCAGGACTTGATTGAAGACGATCAGCACGGCTTTGTCTTCGTCGGCCGCTTTGCGGAAAAACTGCTTCACAGCCGCATCGTTGTACTTTTGTTGTGTCAGCACGGCGACGAGCACGTCCGCACAACGGCGAATGTTGGCGGCGCGTTCCCAGTTGACACGTACATCTCCGTCGATGTCGGGCGTGTCGAGAATCAGTAAGTTCGAGGGCGTCGCTGCGCTCGTTCGCCAGAACAATCGATGCTCGGCGTGATCTTCAAGAGCCGCCTCGGAGGTCGCCCAGGCATGCAACGAGAAACCTCGGAAGATCGAATCGAGATCGTGCCGCTGTTCGAATCCGGTCGGCACGAGGCAGACGGGATGTTTCGTGCCCGAGGCAAACGGACTGGTGGCGCTCGCGTGGCAACCGGCCAGGTGATTGAAGATCACGCTCTTGCCGATGTTCGTTCCGCCAACCACGGCCACAACCAGAAAGGCATCGTCCGTGAGTTGTGGGAGCAGCTTGCGATCCAGAATCTCGAACCAATCGCGACGCGCCAGCGGCGGCAGTTGCAACGCCTGAGCGAGCGTTTCCAATTGTCGAACGGCGGCATCCAAGCGGTGCACATGATCGGCACAGGCGGCATACGACGAAGTCATTGAGCAGGCTCAACCGAGGAATGACGAATCACGAAATCGTCAGCATTCATTGAGGATTCGTCATTCGACATTCTCTCGTCATTCGGATTTCGTCATTCTTCAATTGACAGTCCTAAGTCGTCACGTTCCGCTGCCGCATCCGCTCGCGAGCCCGATTCAACGTCGGGCCGATCGAGTTCTCCGGAATGCCCAGAGCGGCGCTGATCTCGCGATACGACTTACCCTCCAAATGGAATTGCCGCACGATATCCGCTTCACGCGGCGGCAAGTACTTCAACAGCCGAGCGACCTCGTCATGGTCTTCGACCCGCTGCTGTTCCGACGTCGACGCATGCGCCGCTGCGATCGACGAACCGTGCGCGGCGACATGCCCCATCGCTTCGGAAAACCTCCGCTGAGTGATCTCGCGAACCACGATTCGCCGAGCAATCACGGTCAGGTACGTGGCCAGCGAACTTTTGCCTCGAAATTGTCGCAGGACAGTGTAGTTGTTCGACAACAGGGTCACGAAAATCTCGGCAGACAGGTCGTCAATGTCTTCAGAAGCCAACGAGACACTACGGGCATGGGCGGTGTGGGTGATGACGTGGACGAAGAGTCCAATGAATCGGTCGACGAAGTCCTTCCACGCCCCCGGTTCTTCGGAAAGGCAACGCTTCAGAAGATTTCTGTCGATTTCCGTGAGAGCCACGATGACCTGCCCCGAGCGGGTGACGGTTGACGCTCGCCAAGCACGACGACATGCACTCTAGTCCGATTCCCAAAACGTGACAAGACGGTATCTTGGGACGAAGAAGCGACACGATAAGTGAACACCTGGACTGTCCACTCCAGCCCTGTCGATCGCTTGCCGTCGCTGGACAAGACGGCGCCAGCAGTCATGAACAGTCGTGCTGGATTGCTCGTCGCCGGGGTTCGAATGGCCCGAAGAACGTTCTGAAGGAAGACGATACGTCCGTGGCCAACCATCCTGGACGAGGCGATGTCGTGCGCTTGTCAACAATTAGCCTGCGGACTTTTGTCTGTGACTACGGAATCCTCAAACAACGCATTCCGCCAGATTCCCAACCGATGAGCCCAGAATTGTCCCAACACCTGCAAAGTCCTCAGCCCGTACGTGAGGCTGCGACCGAAGTTGATGCTGGACGCCTCTTCAAAGTACCGCACCGGGACGGGGATGTCCCCCAGCTTGAATCCAAAGTGGACCGCCTGAGCGAGGAACTGGCTGTCGAAGACAAAATCGTCTGAGTTCCGCTCAAAGGGGATCGTCTCGACCACGGCCCGCCGATACGCCCGAAAGCCGCTGTGAAAGTCACCCAGATTCTGGCCGAGCGCGATGTTCTCGCAAATCGTCAGCATCCGATTGGCGACGTACTTCCACTTCGGCATCCCACCATCCAACGCTTCTCGCCGAGTCCGAATCCGCGAACCCAGCACCACATCGCAGATTCCCAGCTTGAGGATCTCGATCGCAATCGGAATGACTCGGCTGTCGTACTGATAATCCGGGTGAATCATCACGATGAATTCGGCCCCAGCCGCCAAGGCGTGCCGGTAACAAGTCTTCTGATTTCCGCCGTATCCCTTGTTCTGCTCGTGAGTGTGAACCGTCAGCCGCAATCGCCGCGCGATCTCAACCGTGTCATCCCGGCTGCAGTCGTCCACCAGGATGATCTCGTCGACCGAACCACGCGGTATGTCAGCGACCGTCCGCTCCAACGTCGCCGCGGCGTTGTAGGCCGGCATCACAGCAATCGTCCGGCCTCGCACTGCCAGAGGCACATCGCGTCGCGCGAAGCTTGTCTCGACGCCAGCCGTCTGCGATTCAAATTGGTCATTGCTTTCGGACATACGATTCGTCTCAATCCCAGAAACTTGCGACCCAATCAGCAAGACGGTACAACGCCTGCCGATGCCGTCCAAGGCTGAGTCCTCGCGGCGGCATGAGATTCGGGCGATTAACTCAGCGGCTAGAGTGCCATCTTCACACGGTGGAAGTCACTGGTTCGAATCCAGTATCGCCCACTGAACAAACGCTTACCCTCGGATTTCCGAGGGTTTTTGCATTCTCGGGGACTCGGTGCGTCTCAAAAACACCACTTGCAGGCGTAGCGTGCGTCGCTTTTTGCGTCGCTTTTTGGAAGTCCACTTCGCGGACTTGTAGGTAATGCTTGCGAGCAATCGCTTCGGAGTTTCCCAGCCACACACAGACGACGTGAGATGGAAATTGCTCTTCCAACTCGGTCTGACGAGAGGCTCGCAGGTTGTGCCACAGACGCGGCCAGGGCGTTAGTCCAGCACGCTTGATGATCTTCAGGAACTGCGTTCGCAGGTTGACTCCGCGCCAATTGCCCGCGTTGGCGGCTTTACTTCGGAAGCCAGGCAGAATCCATTCGTCGGCGTTGACGGTCTGCTCGAATCCGTTCGACGCGGCGTCGAAAACTTCGTCCAGGTAGGGTCGCAACTCAGGAAAGATCGGCACGACTCTCTCGGCCTTGCCAGTGTGGTGCTCGGTCTTCGGCGAATGAACCGTCATCCGGTTGCCGGACCAGTCGATGTCTCGCCATCTCATCGAACACGGTTCAGAGGGAACTCGCAGGCCACCAAACCGCGATAACCCGACCAGCAGCCTCCATTCCGCGTTGGGGCAAGCGTCGATCACTTTGGCGATGATGGCTTGGTCGATGATTCGTTGCCGCGCCGAGTTGTGCGAGGGACCGCCCACGACATCATCAAACGGATTCTCCGCAATCAGCTTTCGCCGTACCGCGTCCTTGAAGAATGTCCGAGCCAGACTACATCGCCGAGCCACCGTTGCCGCAGCCAGGGCTTTTCTCTTGAGGGGTTTCTCGCCTTTCTTCGCAGGCGGGATATCTGCAACGGGCGTTTGCAGGTGTCGGCGAAAGTCGTCGGCATCGGCCGGAGTGATGCTGCCCAGCGGTCGATCCGATCCGAACACGTCGATCAGATTGCGTTTGGTGTGGCCGTAGAACACCGCTGTCCCGACCTTCACATCCGAACGTCGTGCCAAGTAGGCGTCCAGGAATTCGCCGAGCGTGATTGTCTTGGACTCATCGCGGGGGTGAATCAGCCCCACGGCCACGAGCTTCTTTTCCACCTTCGGCGGCATGTCGGCCAGCCACTCAGCAGTTGCACGAGCCAACGGGCGGGACGGCATCAGCGCTTGGTTGATGATCTCTTCAACGTGATCCGCAACGGCGATGGCAAATTTCTCGGAGCACTTGCCGAGTCGCAGCGTCCGGCGTTTCTCGTCCAGGCCGGTGAATTGCACCTTGCGGAGCTTCGTTTTCTGCTCGGTCGAAACGGAAGCCATGTTGTGACCTTTCTGCAACGCCACCCGCGCGGGGCCGGGTTGCAGTCCGGCACACCGCACAGGTGACAAAGGCGGGGTGATGGTAATCGGATCGAATTCCCGCGTCACATCAAAAAGAAATGGCCTTGCCGAGAATCGTCCTTTTGGATCATCGGCAAGACAGCGGGGGGGGCTCGCCATCGCCAACGAGCTTTTCGAGAATCGTCATCTTCGATCATCGGCAAGCCGGGAGCGTGATCTACGGTCTCGCTTTCGTTTCGGCGTCAATCCAGCGTTGAAGTTCAGCCGGCGAGAAGAGAACACGCCTCCCGATCCTGACGGGCTTCAACGGCCCGGCCGGCTCCGTGAGCGAGTCCAACATCCGCACCGACACGTTGAGCGCTTTGGCCGCTTCGTCCCGCGACAGCAACAGCCGCGGCGTCTCGCGCTTCTCCGGCCGGCGAAGAGCAGCCGGCAACAACGACGTAGAATTCATCGCCACAGCTCCCTTGGTCAAATTTCGAAGTCAGAAACCCACTCGGCCGACGATGACTCGGCCAGTTGGTTTAATTGGCAGTCGCGTTTCGGCTGTTCGTCCAGTTTTTCAAATCTTCCAAGCATTCCTCTTTGGACTTCGGCGGACTGGCGGACTGTTCGGGTTCGGGGGCCTCAACGGTGAGACGCTTGGCTAGCTTCTGCGATGCGTTGTGCGGCCCGGTGAGCTTGGGAACCGGTTGTTGTGCGAGCCTGCGCGCGAATGGCTCGGCCGCGACGTTGGGCGACGTGAGGCAGCGGATGTGAGCCACGGGGATCAGTGCCGAAGCGTAGCCCTCTCGTCCGTTCTCGGTTTCTGTGATGCCCGCCAGGCGCTTCGTTTGATCGGATGGCAGCTTGACCGAGGACAATGCCGAGTACGTCGCGCAGAAGCGTTTTTCGAGCCAGTGCATTTCTTCCGTCGGCGTGTCGCACAGCAGCGGCCAGCCGCCGAGTTCACGAATCGTCGCATGGATGATTGCGTCATCGAATGCCGGCGAGTCATACGCTCCGACGTTCGCGAAGGATCCGCGCACGGCTTGCCAGGCGAGCAATGGTCGATCCTTCGCGGGGATGACGCCACTCGCAACCCCACAGTTTTCTCGGATCATTCCGATTGGTGGAAAGCCTGCGAACGTGTAGCTTCGCACCGTCGCGATGATTCCGGCCTTGAGTGTCTCTATCGTCAAATCGCCGAGCATCGCGTACCACGCCTTGGATTGCTCCGGTGGCATATCGCGGCCAACGGTCGCACAAAGCAACGCGATGCAACTTGCAAACTCTCGCTCCGTCATGTTGATCTCTCCGCGTCTGCAACGAATTGTTTCAGCCCCTTAAAAAAATCCACTCCGCGATTCCCATTGCGGTTCGCTTCCGCCTCAAAAACTCCTGACCACCCGCCTGCGATCGAACGATCGACCGCAGCGACGAATCGCTCTGAACCTTTTGCAGCCCACTCGGCCAACAGCTTCGATTGCTGAATCACGGTCAGCCGGTTCCGTTTTTGGCGTCGATGTTCGCGCCAGTCTTCCAACGCTCGCCGAGCTTCCGGCGTGTCGAGTTCTTTCGGGAACACCGCCGACTCGTGTGCATCGGCAGTTGAGCGTGTTCGTTTCTTGCTCGCCTTCGATATCGCTGGCGGAACATCACCAGCAGCGACAGCCGCGCCTTTGTTTTCAGGTTCAGGTTTAGGAATAGGTGAAGGCTCAGGAACAGGTAAGAAGGTTCCCCCTCTCGATACCCCTGTAGTTCCCCCGGTCGATACCCGTCTCGACTCCCTTTGAGGGATATCAAGCGGGGGATCAAGCGGGGGATCAAGAATCAAGCCTTCATCCACAGGAACGTCGGCGACAGCTTCCAAGTCGGGTGGGATCGTGACTCGATACCGTCCAGGTCGATGCCGGCCGCCGGGTTCATAGATCAGCCAGCCGGCGTCGATCAGTGATTGCCTCGTTCGGTCGAGTCGCTCCCACTTGGCGAAACCGACCAGCGGCAGCAACTGCTCGTTCCAGAATGTGACCGGGCTTCGATACCGCCGAGCATCCTCGGTCATCGCGATGACACTCAGCAGCGCCAGCCCTTCAGTTCCGCAGTGCTGAGCGAGTGCCGTCTTGATGGCCAGCCGCAATACTCGGTTCGCGAAATACGGCGGTCGCTGTGCTGACATCGCGGACGAGCCATCCTGCGCGGTTGTCATGGCTCGCCCCTTTGGTCAAAGAGGCTCTGTTGAGCCGCCGGCCGGTCACGTTCGACAGCCGGCGAGCCGTGTTGAGTCGTCGCGGGCTCGGCCAGGTCACATTCGACAGCCGGCGACACCGGCGAACTCGGCGAGGGCTCGCTCGGCCGAGCGTCCGCGTCGTCGGGATTGTCGATATGTTCTGTCAGCCATTGCTCGGCCGCCTCACGATCCACCAGCCGCCAGACCGTCAACGGGCGAGCGTGAGCTTTCGGCCGCGATGACTTCACGAAGCCATCGGCGAAAATGATGCCGGCGATCGCCAGCATGCTCGGAACCGAGCCGAATAGCTTCGGGTCGATGTCCGCCGGCAACGTCACGACATCGCGCACGTCATCCATCGACGCCACGCCGACATCCAGCAGACATCGCAACAACGCTCGCCGTCCGCGCAGGACAAACCACTCTCGCCGAGCTTCCAGCGCAGTGAGCTTGCATCGCTTCCGATGCTCGCCCTCCCGCCTGCCTTCACGTCGTTCGTGTTCAAGGTTGGCGCTAAGGTTGGGGGTCATGCTCTTCACCCCCTTCAATTGTTTCTCGACTGGCCAGCCAGTCACGCAACGCATCGACGCGAAAGAGCAATCTGTTTCCGACGCGAATGTGAGGAATGACGTTCACGAACTTGCGCAAGTGCGTGTCGGAGACTCCCACCAACTTAGCCGCCGTGGACAGGTCCACGGTCAACGGAGCGAGTTCCTTCGGGTCAGTGACTTTGATCGTCGCGGGAACATCAGCAGCAAAGGCGTCGCGATTCATTTCGCCACCCCGCTTTCCAGGATGACACGTTCCGCACGTTCGCGGAGCCGCTCGCCAACGTCCTCGATCTTCTTTCGCTTCCGCAGCGCATCGCGGAGCGACCGCAGCAACGCCGCGTCACGGGCATT
Organism: uncultured Planctomycetaceae bacterium; assembly: GCA_964430385.1. Classification (GTDB taxonomy): domain Bacteria; phylum Planctomycetota; class Planctomycetia; order Planctomycetales; family Planctomycetaceae; genus CAYSHJ01. The sequence goes on along the minus strand of CAYSHJ010000828.1, from coordinate 889 downwards.
GCGCGCGATTGCCTGCTCAACCTCTTGCAGCGTCGGCAACCGATTCAGAACAGGCTCGGTCATTTCAACGCCCTCTTGTCCGCCCTGCGATGTTGCAGGGTGTTCGCACGGTACAAGAGGGTTCGGACAAACCAGGGGACAAAGTTGGTCCTTTCTTTGTCCCCTCATTTGTCCAAGAAGGTCCGCCGGTCTTTGGCGTGGATCACGAGCGAAACGCCAAATTTGTTGAGTTCGGTCCGCAAACGTTTCAACGCCTTCACGATCGTATTGTCCTTCGGTTCGTCGCTACGCCAGCAATCCAGAACCGCCAGGTTGTCGAATGGTGTGCGCCGACCCCGCGTCTTCAAACTGCGATAGAGCGTCAACAGTTGTCCGCTCAAAACGTCTTCAATTGGATCTTCTTCTGTTTCAGTCCGCTTGGACGGTCGCGGCGTCCCGGTTGAACGATTCTCGCTCGGCATTTCGGCGATGCCGTCTTGAACCAACCTCCTCAACTGGCGATAGCGCGAGATGATGCTGGCCTTCGCAGTCTCGTCTTTCTCCAGGCACTCACGGTCAAGAAACCATGAAAGCCAGATGTAGCCGTGCTCAATAACTTTGCCGAGTTGTGACTCAGTTTTACGCGCAAGGCCATTTTTAGGCAGTTTCGCGAATGCAGGAATGAGTTGGAGATCGACACTGTACTTATCAACCCAGTCGAGCAACTCACCTAGATCTGCCAACGGCAAGAATGAGTGGTAATCAGTCAGCAATTCCCGGTCGCTGAGCCGGGATGCGTCCCAATTGGCCTAGCTTATCGGAGAACTGCGGAAAGGCCACTCGTTGTTCCGAACTGCGGGGTTGAATAGGTTGGTTGTCTTCGCGGAAATGTCGCGAACGGTCGCTGTTT
>CAYSHJ010000827.1:0-3327 GCA_964430385.1 uncultured Planctomycetaceae bacterium | reverse complement strand
CATCACGGGCAGTGTGATGTCGAACAATAGTTCTTTGTACAACGGCGGAGCGATCGTGAGCTCCGGCAGCGGGTCACTCAGCCTTGCGACCAGCACGGTCAAGGGCAACACGGCCGGCATCAGTTTTCAAGGAGGCGGACTGTACAACACCAGCATCGTGTCGATCACGCGCAGCACGTTCTCGAATAACTCCGCCTTCGACGGCGGTGCGATCGCCAACGTGGAATTCTCGAACCCCGCATCCGCGACGCTGTTGCTGTCAACGCTTTCGGGGAACTCGGCCGCGAATAATGGCGGCGGTTTGTTCAACGCGACAGCCGCTCAAGCCAACATCATGGATTGCACGATTACCACCAACGCGGCCGCGGCCAGTGGGGGCGGACTCTTCCGACAAGGGGCGATCAGTTTGTCCGGAACCGTCCTCGCGTTGAACACCGCTGGCACATCGGGGCCAAATCTTTCGGGAATGGTCTCGAGCCTTGGGTACAACCTGATTGGCTCAACCTCTGGCGGTTCAGGGTTCGTGAGCAGCGATTTGCAGAATGTCACTGATCCGAAACTTGGCCCGTTGCAAGACAACGGCGGGCCAACGTTCACGCATGCATTGCTGCCCGGAAGCCAGGCCATTGATGCCAATAGCGCGACCGCGTCGAGCAATTGGGATCAACGGCTGCTGCCCCGCGTGGTGGACGGCAATAACGACGGCACAGCTCGCGCGGACATCGGCGCGTATGAAGTGCAACAGGTGGAGGTGATCCTCACTTCTCCGTCTACCGACATCACAATCACGTTGAGCGGTTCGTTAGTGGTCTTCACGGACAACACGACCACGCCCGGCACGGTTATCAACACGGTGAATCTGGATCCCGCGGGTACGTTGATTGTGACGGGGAGCGCGGCCGACGACAGTGTGACGCTCGATTTCATCACTGGCAATCCGATTCCGGCGGGCGGACTGTTCTTCAATGCCGGCGGATCGACTGCAGGCGACGCGTTAGTACTCACGAATGGCACCTTCAACAGCGTGACGCACGTGTTCCTGAGCGCGACCGACGGCACAATCTCGCTGGTTTCGGGAACCACCACCTCGGTCGTGACCTATCAATCGGTGGAGGCCACGATCATCGACCGGCTGGCCGTCAACGACCGGACCTACCAGTTTGGCAACACGGCCGACGTGGTCACGCTGGCTGACGACGTGACCGCCGGAATCGGAATGTCGCGATTGACGAGTGTTTCCACGAGTACCCCCGTGGACTTCGCGGCGCCCAACACATCGTTCAGCCTGAAGTTGGCGGACGCCAACGACAGCGCCACGCTCGCGGCCGTGGACTCGTTGTTCACGGCCAGCGTGCTGGTCACGGGCGACAACGGTAATGATCTGGTCGACGCCTCGACCCTCGCGTTCAATGTGTCGCTGCAAGGCAATGCCGGTTACGACACGCTTCGTGGCGGCAGCGGCAACGACGATCTGAATGGCCAATCGGAAGACGACTCGGTCGACGGTGGGGCCGGAGACGATTCGATCCAGGGTGGCGCGGGCAAGGACGCGCTCAACGGCGGCAGCGGCAACGACACTGTCTTTGGACAAGGTGGCAATTCCGACACGATCAGTGGCGGTACGGGCAGCGATTCACTCGATGGTGGCGCCGGCACAACGGACAGGCTGTTAGAAGTCGGAGATGCGGACATGACGCTCTCGCCGACGCAGTTGTTGGGCGGCTTGGGCACCGACATTCTGACGGGCTTCGAGCAGGCCAATCTCACGGGCGGCGCGGGCAACAACACCATCAACGCCAGCGCTTTCAACGGTTTGGTGACCTTGAGCGGTTCCGGCGGAGATGATTCACTGACTGGCACCACTTCCTTGGGAAGCGTACTCAACGGAGACGACGGCAACGATACGCTCGTCGGTGGCAACCTGCATGACACACTCAACGGCGGCGTGGGAAGCGATTCACTGACGGGTGGAACCGGCAACGACAAACTGTATGGCCAGGACGGTGACGGTGACACCGTCATTGGCGACGCTGGCAACGACACGCTCGATGGCGGAAACGGTCTCGGTGACACGGTGATCGCATCGGGCAACGTCAACTTCACGCTGACGAACTCGCAGCTCACGGGCAGCGGCACCGATTCGCTGCTCGGAATCGAGGCCGCGAATCTCACCGGCGGTACCGGCAACAACACGCTCAATGCCGGCGCGTTTACTGGCAATGTGACGCTCATCGGCGGTGCGGGCAATGACACGCTGATTGGCGGTTCGGGAGATGACTCGCTTAAGGGAGACGTCGGCAACGACTCGCTGAAAGGTCGGGACGGCAACGACGTGCTGAAAGGGGGCAACGACTCGCTGACGACAGGCTCGGATAACGACACGCTCAATGGCGGCAACGGGAACGACATGCTCACGGGTGGTATTGGCAACGATGGGCTGTCGGGCTATGCCGGGGACGATGTGCTCAACGGCAACGCCGGCAACGACACGCTCTACGGCGGCGATGGCAACGATCAGTTGCTGGGTGGAGCCAACAATGACATTCTCTTGGGCGGCAACGGCAACGATACTCTCAATGGACACGCGGGCACCGACACGCTCACCGGCGACGCAGGGACGAACGTGTTCATCGACATCCTCGATCAAATCGAAGGCTTCGCGATCATTCCGCTTCCAGCGTGGGTCAACGCGACGTGAAGATCCGTGACCTTCCCGAATTTTTTCTTGGAAAGTTGGCCATCTCCGGTTACAGTATTCATCAAGCCGACGACTGCCCTCCTCGCGCGATCGCTCGGCAGTTCCCTTTCCGTGGCTTCTTGACAGGAGGACAACATGTCAGAACCGCCTGGCCAGCATGGCGGGGTCGTTACAGGGAAGTGACGGTCCTTTCGGAACGGATGTCAAGGATCGGTCTCTCGAACCTCGAATCTGAACATTCCCCGTCTGGCCCGTGGCCCGGCGGGGTTTTTTGTTGGTGAGGTAAATCAAACTTCTCGCTTGTCAGCTCCCCGCCGCCGGACAGACGCTGTGTCGCGCGGATCAGAACGCCGTCACGGCGCAGCTCAACGTCGACTTCGTGCGTCCGGCGTGGCTCGGCGAGACGCTGCTGGCCACGGGCGAGGTTGTGCATCACGGCCGCCAAATCGCCGTCGCTCGCGGTGAACTGCGCACCGCAGCCGGCGTCTTGGTCGCCACCGCCAGCGGGACTTTCGGCCTGGTTCATGTTGGGTAGCAGGTGGTGACCAGATTGGGGTGTGAAAAATGTCTGTTTCCGTGAAGCTTGGTTGGGTCTCAATCCAATTTCAGTTTCAGGGAGGAAACAGACA
>CAYSHJ010000826.1:0-8983 GCA_964430385.1 uncultured Planctomycetaceae bacterium | reverse complement strand
CTCAAACTGCGCACCGCACTCCCGGCACACCACCGCCGCACGATCCCCTGCGGCGAGACCGAAGGACGTGACGACCGTTGCCTCGCTCGCTCACGATGGCCGCCTTAAACTCATGCGACACAACCGGCAGTGCCATTCGGGACTGGTCCAATTGATGCGCAGCACCCTTCGGGCCGTGCCGGTCAATTGGACCCGTCCCCTTTTTCTGGTCGATCAGGGGTCGGAATAGGGGTTGGGGGCTGGGGGTTGCGAGTTAGCGGAGACAAGCCGACGGGTACACCTGGTGCAATGGCCTTTTTTGGCTCCTGATCCCTGACACCTGACTCCTGATCCCCAACCCCTAACCCCTGACCCCTACTTTCCAACCAAATATTCGCCGGCTTGATGTCGCGGTGGATCAACCCACGTTCGTGCGCGGCGGCGAGCCCGAGTGCGATCTCGCGGCCGATGCGGAGCACGTCGCGGACCGGCAGCTTCCCTTGGCGTGCCAAACGATCTGCGAGCGATTCGCCACGCAAGAGTTGCATGGCGAGAAACGGCACGCCGCGGTGCTCGCCCACCTGATGGATCGTGGCAATGTGGTCATGTTCGATCGCCGCCATTGCCTGCGCTTCGCGGAGGAACCGCCGCCGCGCGGAGTCGCCAGCCGCCAGCGCCTGTTTCATGGCTTTGAGTGCAACGCGGCGCTTGAACTGCACGTCTTCCGCCTCGAACACGACGCCCATGCCTCCGGCGCCGATGACGCGGAGGACGCGGTAGGTTCCCAGCCGGCCGATCTCATCCGGCCCCTGCGGCGCGTCGAGGAAGTGACAGACGTCTGGCGTCTCCGACGCCAGTGTCCGCGTATCGCCTGTGGCCACGCGGCCCGACGCCGTCAGATGGCACAGTCGATCGATCAATTCCGGATCGACTTCCTCGCGTGCGACGCCGGCGCCACTTCGGACCGCGTCAAAGAGCGTGTCGGCCGGCCTCAGGAATTCGATCGTTTCCAGGCAGCGGGGGCGCTCGTCTAAGTGTCCTTCCAACCGCTCGGCGTCAGCCTCGGCGATCATTCCCAGGGCAAACCGTTCGAGATCGCCTGGCGGCGGACAAGTTGGAATGGGACTCTTCATCACGACTCCTTCGCTGGCGCGTTTTGGTTCGTCTAGTGCTTTGTCACCGCTTGATTTTCGGGTGAGGGTGAGCCGGAACGCGCTAGCGTCCGGTTTGTGCATCAAGAACCGGGGCTAGCGCCCTGCGGCTGATTTCCGCGACCCGAAATTCTTTGCTGTGACAAAGCACTAGCGCGACTTCTATTAACGATCTATGCGCTCGCGCGAGAAACCTGACGCGGAACGCCACGATTTCGCAACGATTTCCCAGATTTGTTGGTCAATCGAGCAGTCCGGCGAGTTCCTGCCGGAGCCGCCTGACCACACGCGACTTGGCGGCATAGACAGCCGCAACGCTGATCCCCAATTCCGCGCCGACGTCGGCAGCCGACCGGTCGTGTACCGCACAATCCCAAAACGCCTTCCAGGTGGTCGGCTGAAATTCCGCCTGCATCAACTCCAGCGCCCGGCCCGCAAGGAACTCGTGATACTCGCGCTCCATGAAGCCGTCTCGCGGCTCGACGACCGTGACCTCGGACAGGGCGTCGTCGCTCGCCAGTTCGGTCGGGATCGCCCGGCGTCGCCGCTTCTCCTGCACCTTGTTCAGCGTGAGCGTCCAGAGCCAGGCGCGAAACCGCTTGCTCGCGTCGTACTGGAAACGGGGCAGCTCCTCGACGAGCACGGCGAAAACATCCTGCACCAGGTCGGCCACATCGTCACCGGCCAGCCCCAGCCGCCGCGCCCAGTGGCACACCAGTGGGGTGTACAGTTTGACGAACTGCTGCCACGCCGCCTGCTCGGCCGGCCGACGCAATCGCTCCAACAAGCTGGGCGGTGTCGTGTGCAAGATCCAGGCGATTTCACAGCCAGATCAGCGAATGTGCAACTGTCCGAAAACAAATCCGGTCCGTCCGCGGTTCAACCCACGCCGAAATCTTCATCGTGGCCGGGAGCGCCGGTGGCAGTCATGGGAAAATGCGATAGGTTCCGTCAGATCCACATGACAACGTCGTCGTCGCGACCGGCAGTTTTCGCTGTTGGTTTAGCGAATCGCTGCGAATTGTTGTTCCCGGTTGCTGGAATGCTCAAGTTGCGATTCGCGCTGCGTCTCACATCTCACTACAAGGCGAGCCGTCTCTGAAATCGAAGGCCGTGAACCACGGCCGGTTTTCTGAAAGGACTGCTGGCATGAAATTGTCGTCGTGGTTGTCGGTTTGGAGTGTCTTGGCGAATCGAACGAAATTGGCGAGCGTGCGCCGCGCGTCATCGCGGCGAGATGTTGCCTCGAGTTCATCAGCGATTCTTGGCGTAGCCGCCGATGTCGAACGGCTGGAGCCGAGAATGTTGCTCAGCGCGGCGGCCGAGCCGGATTTGGTCGCGTTTGCCAAGGCTTTGAACAGCGCGGGCGTGAAATACTTCGGGACCGCCTGGTCGCCGGAGACCACGACGCAGAAGCAGCTCTTTCAGGACGGCGGACAATTTCTACCGTTCATTGAAGTGTCGAATCCCAATGGCACGCCGAACCAGGCGGCCACCGACAACAACATCACCACGTTTCCGACCTGGGAGTTTCCGGACCATTCGCGGCTGACTGGCTTGCAGGCGTTAGAGACGATCTCTCAGCGATCGGGCGTCGCGATCCCCAATGGCGTGACGCCGTCGTTCAGCGCCGTACCCAACCAATCGCTGCTGAGCGGTTCGCCGCTGCTGGTGTCACTGGACGGATACGATCCCAACAGCGGGACGCTGACGTACTCGGTCACTCTGACGAACAATACGGCCGGAGTCACGGCTACCGTGCGACCTCAGCAGAACGCCCTGAAAATATCCGTCGCGAATTACGGCGATATGCTCTTCCAAACCTTTGACGATCTGACGCCGCGTGTCACTGAGCACATCGCATCCTTGGCGACCAGCAACTTCTACGACAACGTCACATTCCACCGCGTCATCAACAACTTCATGATCCAAGGCGGCGATCCGACCGCCACGGGAACGGGAGGGTCGACACTCGGTCGTTTCGACGATCAGTTCAGTCCCGACTTGCAATTCAACCGGCCGGGTTTGCTGGCGATGGCCAAGTCGTTCGACGACACCAACGACTCGCAGTTTTTCATCACCGAAGTCCCGACGCGGTCTCTGGACTTTCAGCATTCGATCTTCGGCGTGCTGGTGGAAGGGGACGCGGTCCGCGAGGCGATCAGCAATGTGCCGACCAATTCCAGCAACAAACCACTAACGGCCGTCACCATGACGTCGGTGGATGTCGTGCAGGACCATGAAAACGGCGTGATCATGCTCAAAGCCCCGGAGGGTTCGACGGGCGGAGCTGATGTCACGGTTCGAGTCACCGATGCCGACGGCAACTTTTCTGAGCAGACGTTCCATGTCACCGTGACGGCCGACGCGATCAACAGCAGTCCGTTCCTGTCGGACATTCCGCTGATCCGCACGTTGCAGAACACGCAGATCGGGTATCAGCTCACGACTCAAGACGCCGATCCGAATCCCGTGAGTCAGCCGACGGTGTATCTCAGTCAGGGAACGCTCAGCAGCAATAATTTTTTGGTGCCCTATGTCACGGACGCGAACAAGCTGAGTTACACGGTCGACTTCTATACCGGCGTGACTGTGGTGACGCCCGCCCCCAATTTCGTCGGGACCGAGAAGATCACCGTGGCGACCGGAAACACGGTTGGTCCCGGGACGACCGCGGCGGATCGGTCGACAACGATCGACTATCAGATTGTGCCGATCGAAGTGGTCAGCGGCGCGAGCACTTTAACGTTGAATGCGGACAACGATCCCGCACATCACGCCGCGAATGACGGCCAGCCCGACACGTTCCTGGTCCGCGCGAACAACGGTGTGCTGGAAGTGACGATCAATGGCCATGTGGCGTCGCTGTCGGCCCCGAGTGCGGTATCGACCTTGATCATCAATGGGTCGAATGACGCCGACACACTGACGGTGGACTACACGAATGGCAGCCCGATTCCGTCGGGCGGCATCTCGTTCAACGGTGGCACGCAGCCGCTCGGTGGAGTCGACAAGTTGGTCGTCACGGGAGCGGCTCCCAGCGGTGTCGTACACACGATGACCAACACGACCGACGGCGGCATCGCCGTCAATGGAACGGCGGTGATCGCCTATTTGGCCACCGAAGCGATTCAAGATGAACTCGCCGCGGGCGATCGAGGTTTCCAATTCGGCGACGGAAATGACTCGGTCACGCTGACTGATGACGGCATCGCCGCCAACAGTCGCTCGCTGCTGACGCTGGGGACCGGCACACAGATCACGTTTGTGAACCCGACCAACTCGCTGGCGATCGGGTTGGGTGGCGGCACCGATTCGTTCGTGGTCACCAGCCTCGATTCCGGCTTTGGCAGCGGTGTCTCTCTGGCTCTGATGGGCGACGGTGGCAATGACACGATCCATGCTTCGGCCTTGTCTCGGGCGGTCTCGCTCAACGGTGGAGACGGCAACGATTCGCTCGTGGGTGGTCTGGGTGACGACCTCTTTTCGGCCGAGTTGGGCGACGACACACTCGTCGGCCAGGCGGGCAACGACCAACTGGCGGGTTCGAACTTGACTGGCAGCTTGACGCTGTCCGACTCGCAATTCATCGGAGTGGCGACGGATACCGTCAACAGCAGCTTGGGGAACGACAGCCTCAGCAGCATCGAGTTCGTGAATCTCGCAGCGGCCAACCTGTCCATGACGATCAACGCGCGAGCCTTCACCGGTCCGGTCACGCTGCTGGGTGGCAGTGGCAACGATGTCTTGCTGGGCGGCAGTGGAGCGGACTTCATCAATGGCGGCCTCGGCAACGATACTTTGGAAGGCGGGCTGGGAAACGACACGCTCACCGGCGGACTGGCGACAGACGTTCTGCAAGAAGCCGGCAACGTCAACTTCGTGCTGACCATGGCGCAATTGACCGGCTTGGGTACCGACGTCTTGACCGACATCGAGGCCGCGCAACTGACGGGCGGCGCCGCTGCGAACAGCATCAACACGCTGGCGTTTACCGGCGCAGTGACACTCAGCGGCGGCGACGGCAACGACACTCTGAATTCCACCGGCAGCAACGATTCGCTTTCGGGCGATGCCGGCAACGATTCGATCACCTCTGGTCTCGGCGATGACACCGTGAGCGGCGGCGATGGCAACGACACGATCTTGGGTGGAGCCGGCGTCGATTCGCTCTCCGGTGGCGCGGGAGACGACAAGATCGACGCTCAGGGAGGGAACAACGATCGCGTGAGCGGCGGCTTGGGCAACGACACGCTTGGCGGCGGCATCGGCTCGGGAGACATTCTTTTCGAGACGTCCGATGTCGCATTGCTCACGTTGACAAGTGGGGCGCTGACCGGCCTCGGCGCGGATTCGCTCAGTGGGTTTGAGGCCGCGGTGCTCAACGGCGGGGCGAGCAACAACACGCTCGACGCCAGCGGTTTCACGCTCGGACCAGTGACCTTGTCGGGAGGCACCGGCAACGACTCGCTGATCGGCACGGCTGTCAACGATTTGCTCAATGGCAATCAAGGGAACGATTCGCTGACGGGCGGCCTGGGCAGCGACACGCTTGCGGGCGGCGACGATGGCGACATGCTCATCGAAACCACGAATGCCAATGTCACCGTCACAACGACGCAGGTTCTGGGCGGCATCAGCACCGACAACTACACGAGTGTCGAGGCGATGCAACTCACCGGTGGCGACGCGGCCAACAAGTTTGATCTGACCGCGTTCACTGGCAACTCGACGCTGACGGGCAACGCCGGCAACGACACGCTGATCGGTGGCAGCGGCAACGACATCCTGACGGACAACGGTGGCGATGACTCCTTCGTCGGCAGCGCGGGTAATGATGTGGTTTACGCTGGCGTTGGCCGTGACACGCTCGTCGGCGGCGACGGCGACGACAAACTTTTCGGTCAAGGTGGTAGCGGCGACATTCTCACCGGCGGCACGGGCAACGACACGCTCGACGGTGGCTCGGGCACGGACGCGATCGTCGAAACCGGCACCGCAGGTTGGGTGCTCACGAACACGTCGCTGGTTGGCAATGGCAATGATGCGATCGCGAGCATTGAGCAAGCGACGTTGGTCGCCGGCACTGGCCACGACATCCTCGATGCTTCAACCTTCGGCGGTTCCGTGACGATGAACGGCGGCGCCGGCAATGACACACTCATTGGAACAGCATTCAATGACTTCCTCATTGGCTGGACTGGTAACGATTCGATCAACGGCGGTGCGGGAAGCGACCTCCTGAAAGGTGGCCTCGGCAACGACACGATCAACGCTGGCAATGACAACGACACCGTCAACGGCGGCGAAGGAAACGATCAAATTGACGGCGGCGCCGGCAATGACGCCCTCTCCGGCTTCATCGGGAACGACATGATTGTCGGCGGTTCCGGCAGCGACTCGCTCGTCGGGGGCGACGGGAATGACACGCTGCTGGGAGGTGCCGACAATGATTCGCTGATCGGCAGTCTTGGCAACGACAGCGTCGATGGCCAAGACGGCAACGACTCCGTCACCGGTGGCACGGGTGGCGGCGCGGCTAAGCAAACCGGCGACATCGTGGTCGGCGCCACCTCCGAGATCAACGACGCACTGACGATCATCGGCACGTGGATCGACGCGGTGTGAGCTCGGAGGAGTTTCGGCTTGGGAATTTCGGATGGCGGATTCGCTCGTTCCCAAGCGGAGCTTGGGAACCAGAAGTCATTCCGCAATCTTGGCGTGCCACTCGGTCCGCTTCTGAAACTCAACCGCGATGGCCAGCAGTCGAGCTTCCTCGAACGCTCGGCCGACGAACATCAAGCCGGTCGGCAGTCCTTCTTCGCCGAAGCCATTGGGGATCGAAATCGCCGGCACGCCGGCAGCGTTGCTGGCTCCTCCGATCTGTGAGCCGGTCATCCCTTTGCGGTACTCGTCCCACGGCCGATCGTTGGGATAGGCGACCGTCGGCGTCGTCGGACACAACACGGCGTCGAACGGTGCCAACGCGGCGTCGAGTTCCTGTTGAATGATGCCTCGAATGCGCATCGCATTGATGTAGTCTTTGGCCGGAATTGCCAGCGCCGAATACAATCCCCAACGATCTTCGTCGGCCGTCATCTCCCACACCTTGCCGCTGGTTGCCAGTCCTTCGAACGCGGCGGCCATCTCGCACGAGATGATGATCGACGCCACCGAGCCGTACGGCAGATCGGGCAAAGTCACGTTTTCAATCTTGGCGAATTGTTCGAGCACCTTCAGCGACGCCTCGAAGCTCGCCTTCACTTCCGGCTGAACAGCTTTGATTCCGTCTGTCAGCACGCCCAATCGAAAGCGTCCGCTTCCCTCCCTTCCGAACGAGGAGCCAGGGGGCGTCCGAGACTCGCTTCCCTGATTCTCATCCGTGCCCTTTCCCTTCTCGGGCCAGGCAAATGTCCGCTCGACCGCCGACGCATCCGCCGGATCAGCTCCCGCGATCGCGGCCAGAATCTTGCCGCAATCGTCCGCCGTGCGCCCCAGCGGACCGAGCTTGTCCAGCGTCCAACTCAAAGCCATCGCGCCGAACTTACTGATTCGGCCGTACGTCGGCCGAAAGCCGGTGACTCCACAGTAACTCGCCGGAGTCATGATCGAGCCCCAGGTCTCGGTGCCGATCGCAAACGGAACGAGGCCCGCCGCCACGGCCGCTCCCGAACCGCTCGATGATCCTCCAGCCCAACGCTGGAGGTTCCACGGATTCAGTCCCGGCCCAGTGAACGTCGAGTTGGCCTGTCGATATCCCAAGCCGCCGGCGATCTCGATCATGGCCAACTTGGCGGCCAACACAGCTCCGGCGTTGTGCAGTTTGACGATCACCGTTGCGTCGACGTCGAATTTCTGGTCTTTGAACGGCGGCGCGCCCCACGTCGTCGGAATGCCAGTCGTCGCCAACAGGTCTTTCGCACCGTATGGAATCCCGTGCAGCGGACCGCGGTCCCGGCCAGCTTGCAAATCATCGTCCGCTTGCCGAGCTTCCGGCAACGCGCGATCACGAGTCACCGTCACGACCGCGTTCAACTTCGGACCAATCGTTTCGAGTCGATTGAGGAAGAATTCCGTCAATTCAACCGAGGTGAACTCCCCCGCTCGCAGTCGGCGGCCAAGTTCAGTCACGCTGGCGAATGCCGTTTCATCAGGCAAAGGCATGGGGACTCCCAATGACCAATGGCAAAATCTGGTAGTGGGTCAGTTTGGGTGGCACGCCCTGAGTCATCGAAGGGCGTGGAATTGTCCTTGCGAGTATCCACGCCCTTAGCAGGGCGTGCCACCCGGGACTTCTTCAAATTGACCCACTACCCAAAATCTCAATCCTCAGACCGCCGCGCTCGAAACACAAACGCCGGCGCGTGAAAATTCTGCAACGGGAACGAACTGACCTTGCGGCAGTGCATGATGTCGCCGAGCACATCGCCGGCGATCAAGGTCAGCACTTCGGGTGTCATCCATTCGCTGGGGTATCGCGTGCGGATCAATTCCAGCCACAAAGCGATTTCGGCGCGCACCGGGTCCGGCCGTTCGGCCTCTTGCGGTTTGTCCGGCTCGGCGGAATGACTGGCGGTCGAAGTCGCGGCCATGATCGGCAGAGTGCCGGCGACAGCCGCCAAGCCTTTGGTGAAGTCGCGGCGGGAGAGTTTGTTGGGCATGAGTCGGTCCTCGTGATACGTATGGTTCGTCGGCCAAGAGCATATCGGAGAGCCGTTGCGGTCACGACAGACCGTTGCTGGAATTCGCGACGTTCGGGTGTTAGTCTTCCGCCTCTGACGGTCGCCCCAAGCAGCGGCCATTTCACCAATTTTCGCCCCGTTTTCGTGGGTGTTTTGGAAATCGACGCGACC
>CAYSHJ010000825.1:0-1895 GCA_964430385.1 uncultured Planctomycetaceae bacterium | reverse complement strand
CTGCAGCGGACTCGCTCCAGCGGGCTTCGCTTCGCTCACCCCGCCTCCGCGAGCCGCTGAGCCGCGACGTTACACCCGCGCGGGTGTAACCGCAGTATGCTGGCGCCACCTCCGCGCGAGGTGTCCGCTTAACTATGCGTTGGACGACAACAGAGCACCTCATGCACGCTGTTTCAGCTAATGCAAGTGCCGCGAACTGAGATCGAGCACGAAACAATTCCGAGTACGATCACACGAAGTCCGTTCAGGAGACTCGCTGTGGAATTCGATGACATCATTGTTGGGGCCGGGTCAGCCGGTGCCGTATTGGCCAACCGTCTATCAGAAGATCCTCGCAAGCGAGTTCTCTTGATCGAGGCCGGCCCCGATTACAAGGATCCGTCGGAAACTCCACCTAGTGTTCTTGATGGCAGGCGGCCTGCGCGAGATCACGACTGGGGGTTCGTGGCAGATATGGTCCCCGGGCGGCCATTCGAGTATCCGCGGGGCAAACTGACAGGCGGATCGTCCGCAGTAAATGCCTGCCTTGCGCTCAGGGGGCTTCCCTCCGATTATGGAGAGTGGGTTGAGCTGGGTAATCCAGAGTGGTCGTGGGAAAGCGTTTTACCCGAATTCCGGGATCTGGAGAACGACACGGACATTCAAGGGCCGCTTCACGGTTCCTCCGGTGCAACTCCAATTCGGCGCTTTAAGGCGGCTGAGCTGTGGCCTGCTCAGCACGCATTTCTCGCCGCTTGCGTTGAGGTCGGATTACAAGGAATTGCCGATCACAACGACCCGACCCAATCGGGCGTGGGGCCGGGTCCCTGGAACATCCGGTCGGATGGGGTCAGGGTATCTACTGCAATTTCATATCTACTGCCGGCACGGAGTCGTCCAAACCTACAGATCCTTCCGAACTGTCTCGTTGATCGTGTTTATTTTGAGGAAGGCCACTCTCACAAGGTGATCTTCCATGACGCGGGCAATGAGGGAAGGGCAAGCGGCCGCCGCGTGACGCTTTGTGGTGGGGCCATCGGATCGCCTGCGATCCTCATGCGATCCGGAATCGGCGACGCTGAAGACTTGCGCCGAGTAGGCGTAAGCCCAAGAGTTCACATGCCCGGGGTCGGGCGCGGATTGATCGATCACGCCGGTATTGGCTTCGCGTGGAGCGCGTCGCCCGAACTCGTCAATGAGAACAGCCAGTTCGCCCAGACGCTGCTTCGTTTCACGGCGCCGCACTCGAACTACGCTGACGACATGCAAGCAATCCTATTTCAGGCTTTACCTCAGCCGGCACTACGGTTCCGAACATTCCTGATGAAGCCACTTTCGCGTGGTTACCTCCGAATTAGATCGCCAGATCCCACATTTCAGCCGGAAATACAGCTCAATCTAGCGGCCGATCCAGAAGATACTCGTCGGCTTGTCGAGGGATTGCGCCTTCTCGCCAAGTTGATGCGCACTTCTCCCCTGTCCAAGCTCGTTACCGAGAAGATCTTTCTAGACGATACGTCGCAGATATCACTCGTTGAACTTGACGCTCTACTCGCGGATGACGCTCAGGCCTCCGCCTACATTCATCGTGCGGTTCGGCACTACGTCCATCCAGTTGGGTCAGCACGCATGGGTCCCGCTAGCGATGCGGGATCCGTCGTAGACCAATACTGTCGTGTCAAGGGCATCGCAAACCTGCGCGTTGTTGATGCTTCGGTAATGCCCGGTACCCCGCGAGCGAACACGAATATTCCGTGCATGATGATTGCGGAGCGAGTTGCGAAGTGGATGCGCGCCGAGTAGCCCATGAAGCCGCGATCGCCGCGCCAAAGTTGTCGCCCAACCATCCATTTGAGGCGGACCTTCGTAAGCGTGCTTCGCCCACTTGCTCGGCCGCTCAATGGAGACGTTGGGCG
>CAYSHJ010000824.1:0-2212 GCA_964430385.1 uncultured Planctomycetaceae bacterium | reverse complement strand
GAAGAGTCCTCGCCGAGTCATCTGCAATCGTTGCTCAAGCAAAGGATGCATCATCACCTCCAGAATCGAATCGCCTTCACGCCGTCCACTCCCACGATGCAGAATCTGGCGTCCAGGTGACGAGGATCATACGGAGCTGATGGGTGGTGGGCCATCGGCGGCGGTGCGGCGGGAATTCGGTGAGTGTTCCAGCAATTCAGCCAGGGATTGATCCAGTGTTGGATTCGCACCACCGACGCAGCCAGCGGGTCGAGCACCCGGAGCGTCGAACACCAGACAACTTCCGACCTGATCCGCCGACGGATAATCTCTCACCAATCGGATCACGTTCCGAATGACATTCCGGCCGCGAGCGTCGTCTGCGCACGATGTGAGTGCCTGTGGATGGCGAATGACTGCGACTGAAACCGACTGGTGTCATGATCATTCAGGATGCTCAATCAACTCTTGGAGTCGTTCGGCGAGTGGAGCGGGCAGTCGCGCGGGCCAGGAGGCATCGATCAAACCCACGCCGAGCATATCTAAAAGATGAACTTGATCCTTTCGACGAAACGCGGTCAGCTTCATCGTTACCAAGCTTTCCAGCGACACGACCTGGAAGTGCTCAGCGGATTCCGAGTCGCTCACGAACTTCTTGGATCGCCATCGCGACTCGCTCCCAGCCGGAAATTGAAGTTGTCAAACGCACTCTCCTTGCAAGTTGTCGCCCCGAATCTTGATTCGCACCGGCTCATTCCATTTCGAACGCGATCACCAACATCACCTTCGCCGTCGGAAATTCTCCCCTTCGTCCGAACTAGGTCTCGACTGGATCGGCGACGATCAATTCATTGATGTTGACACCAAAGAACGTCGCCAAACGGAACGCAATTGTCTTACTGATGCCGCGTTTGCCGCAGAGAATTTCATTGAGCGTGGTGCGGGGCACATGCGCACGCTCTGACAATTCGGTTTGAGTCAATTCGCGAGCCCCCATCAATCCCGCCAGCCGATCTCGCGGTGACAGGACGGGATCGGTGAATCCCAGCCGAACCTCGTACTGTTCGATGAGTGTGCCTAAGAGTTCAATCATGTCGTCTTCCGCCCGCGTTTTGTGAGACGCGCGGATCAGGCGTTCGATCTGCTTGAGCGCCCGCTTGTATTCCCGATCCGAGGAAATGGGACGGGGAACAATTTCTTGAAGCAGTTTTTTGTAGGTCACGAGCATCGCGCCTTCTCCCGTGCTTAACAGCAAACGTCTTTCCAAGTGTCTCGGTCGTATTCGGCATGCGTCAGAAAATCGCGAACGTAAAGCGTTCCCTGCCGCTCGGCGTTGGCGTAATGAACATTGCAAATCAGCCGCCGAGCACCGGGAGCATCGAACACCAAACAACTTCCGACCTGATCCGCCGACGGATAATCGCCGCGCACGTCAGCGAGACTTCGCCAAACGGCTCGACCCGCCGTACGCCACCAATTGTCGAGCCAGTTCGCGCACAGCGGGTGAACCTGTTTCGCGTACTCAATCGCCGGTCGAGCGATGATGTGCATTGTCTGTCCCTGTGCCGCCAAAGACTGACAGCGGCAGAACAATAGTCACAAAATGCGACAGCCGGAAGCCCGCCTGCGGAATCGCGAACATGACCGTCGTGAGTCTCTCACCAATCGGATCACGTTCCGAATGACATTCCGGCCGCGAGGGTCGTCCGCTCTCGATCCGAGTACCCGGGCTTGGCGAATAACTGCGACTGAAACCGATCGACGCGACACCTCGGCAGCCGAGGATGGTGAATAAGAGCTGCGCCCCCTTTTCTCCCCTTTTCTCTTGAACAAGGCGAATGAGTCGCCTCAGTCTGACTATGCGGCGATCACCACCATCGCGTAGATCGGCAGAGACACCAACTCCCACGTCTCATCGAGCACGCGCATGAACGCCGTGTAGTCTGCCGGCTTTTCAAAGATCGTCAGCCGAGCCACCCCTCGATTGAGCACATGGAAGACTTCCCCAGCCGGACAGATTCGTTTTGTTCTTGCAATTCTCAGAGCATCACCAAGCCGCCAGCGGAAAACAATGAGACCTGACCCCTTTTCCTCTATTGCGAGCAGAGACCCCAACGCGGGCACACCCAGGCCGATGGCCGCACTGCCGAAGAGTCCTCGCCGAGTCATCTGCAATCGTTGCTCAAGCAAAGGATGCATCATCACCTCCAGAATCGAATCGCCTTCACGCCGT